>NZ_JBQIOP010000020.1:0-74270 GCF_056822245.1 Petralouisia sp.
TCCTTTTTTCGGGCAGTTATCTATCTGCTCATACGAAGCAAAATTTATCAATACATAGCATATCAGAGAACGGCAGGAAACCAGTTAAAAAAATTTCTGCCAGTGCAACGGTACTTCTCACCTTGAAAGTAGAAGTACAATCTCCATACAATAGAATTACTATTTCCTATAACCGTAAAGGTCACAGAGCCTTTGCGGTTTTTCTTTTGTCGATTTTTGTTGGAAAGTGCCGTAGGGCTGTTTCTGATATGCGGTGTCGTTCTCCGCCTCTCCATCTGGATTTTTTACATTTCAAAAATTCAGATGGGAGGTATTTATGGTGAAATATGCACCAAGAAAGGTATATATCAGAGAAAGTGGCGGCTATGTGGAATTATCCTACACGGAGTTCTGCCGTTGCAGGGAATCCGACCAGACCTATATGGACAAGCTGTTTATCCCCATTCAAGGCTGTCTGCTTGAAGTCGTGAGGGAGCAATACACAGACTTCTACCGTGACAAGGAACGGTGGCGTTATCTGCAAAAATTAGATACAAAGAATAGACTGCTATCTCTCGACGGATTTACGGACAGCGAGGGGAATCCTCTGGACTTTATCACTGATGAAGCGGTGGACATTGCAGAAACCGTTGTCAATGCGGTCATGGTGGACAGGCTGAAAGCCGCCCTGCCTTTGCTGTCGGATAGTGAACAGGAGCTGATACAGGCAATCTTTTTTGACGGACTTTCCGAGCGTGAAGTCGGGGCGAGGTTGGGCATAACCCAGAGCGTTGTAAACAAACGCAAAGCCAGAATCCTAATAAAACTAAGAAAGATAATAGAAAATTTAAATTTAAGGCGTTCAGCCCCCTTGTTTTTTCCTTTGGGAAGATGAGGGGGCTTTTCTCTGCCCTCTCAATCAATTCTGATTGGAGGAAGTAAGAATGGCATACAACCACGGACGGGAGGACAGGAAATGGCGTATCTGGAAAGAAGCGGAGGAAAAGCTGCTGCGTGAGTGCGGCGTTGATGAAGCGACCATTGAGCAGATACGCATGGCGGACAGGGCAGACTTCAATTCCAACAGGCGGTTTTACCGATGGACGAATGACGTTGCGGAATATCTTGAGGACATGGCAGGCAGGGAGCGGCAGGCGGAAGTGGGTACGGTTGCGGAGTTACTGGAAGAGATTGAGAGCGAAAATCTCTATCAAGTATTAGTCACGGTGGACGGGCGTACCTTGAAAATCGTCCTGCTGAAAATGCAGGGGTATTCCACAAAGGAGATTGCCCCGCTTGTGCATTTGACGACTGGTGCCATCTATGCGAGGTTAGACCATCTGCGGAAGAAGCTGCGGAAAATTTTATAGCTTCTAAAACAGCCTGCCATCCTGCGGGCTACTGGGTGAGGGATGGAAATCCCCTCACTCATTTTTTGCAGGAGGACAACAGGATGGCATACAGGGTTAAGGCATACACGCTTCGGGAGGAATCCACGGAAAGCGGCACAAGGTATTTTATCAGCTTTAAGGACGGGCAGGGCAAATCCCACGAGTTGGAAGTGTCGGAACAGTTCTTTATGGAGTTTCGGCAGATGGAGCGCAGGAACAGGAATCTTTTCTAATGGGACGAGCGGCACAGGGAGTTTAACGAGGTATGGGACGAAACCCTTTACAGACGGGCGTTGCGTGTGCCTAAGAGCCTTGATGAACGCATGGTTGAGGAAGAACGGAATGAAACGCTCTATAAGGCGGTTGGGAGCCTTCCAGAGATACAAAGGCGGCGTTTCCTGCTCTACTACGAGTATGAGTTCAATTTTTACCAAATCGCCGCTATGGAGCATTGCACCGCTTCGGCAATACAGAAATCTGTTGCGATTGCAAAGGAGAAAGTAAAGGCGGAAATTGAAGAAATATCTCCAACCGTGACCGACACCGCCCGAAAAAGAAATCTGTTTTTTATTTGTGTGGGATTGGCGGCATTACATACTCTCACTTTTTTCCGTGGGAGTAAATCTATTTTTAAGGAGGTCAACGCCTATGTGCAACGAAAACAAAGACACCGCCCGAAAGGAGGAAAGCCATGCAGAAGTTACAGACAGTCAACGCCGAAACGCTCCTTTATGAACCGCTTGAGAAACCATCCTTTGTGGTGGACAGCCTTATCCCGACAGGCTTATCGCTGTTCTGCGGCTCACAGAAGATAGGCAAAAGCTGGCTCATGCTGAAGCTATGCTTATGCGTGTCGCAGGGAATCCCTTTATGGGATATGCCGACAATGGAGGGCGATGTGCTTTACCTCTGCCTTGAGGACACGTTCTGCCGCATACAGGACAGGTTATTTCGTTTGACGGACGAAGCAAGCGGGCGGCTCCACTTTGCCGTGGCAAGCTGCAAGCTGTCAGACGGTCTTATCGTGCAGCTTGAAGATTATCTGAAAGATTACCCAGACAGCAGGCTCATTGTCATTGATACCTTGCAGAAAGTCCGTACAGCTTCAAAAGACAATGCCTATGCAAGCGACTATGGGGACATCTCCCTCATCAAAGACTTTGCCGACAGGCACTCTCTGGCGGTCATTGTCGTACACCACATCCGAAAGCAGAATGACAGCGACGTGTTCAACAAGGTGTCTGGGACGACAGGATTAACGGGGAGTGCGGACGCTACCTTTGTTCTGGAAAAGGAGAAACGTGCGTCTGACACCGCCAAGCTGTATGTGACGGGCAGGGACACGCCTTATCAGGAATACACGCTGCGTTTCCGTGATTGCCGTTGGGAGCTTGTGGAGCGGAAAACGCAGGAGCAGCTTGCGAAAGAAACGATACCAGATGTCCTTTTTCGGTTGGTGGATTTTATGAGGGATAAGGAAGAATGGATAGGCACGGCAACGGAACTGTTAGCCGCTATGGGGGAAACGGAAACCATACCCACGGTGATTACGAAATGGCTGAATGAATACCGCACCACATTTTTAAGCGAGAACCGTATCTGCTACCAGTACAGCCGCAGGAAAGACGGCAGGCGGATTGCCCTTGCAAGGAGGGCGGGTGACAGCGGTGATGGTGGTGACAGCGATATTAGGATACCCCCCTGTTACTGTCATTGACGCTTAAAGCCATGTAAAGCTGGCGGCTCTGCCCTGCGGGTGACAGCAGTGACGGTGGTGACAGTGATTTTAGGATACCCTGCCGCTGTCATCCCTACGGGAGAACACCCCGTAAACGCAAAATGCAGGCGTGAGATTTACTCGCCCTTTTCGGTCGTGTAAAACCACCCCTGCGGTCAGAAAAATCATTCCGATTTTTCCGACTGCGTTTACAGGGTGTAACACACTACACTTTGCCCTGCAAAGTCGTGTGCCAGACGTTCCCTCTGGACTCCCTTAAGGCAGGGCTGTGCCCTGCTATCCTACGCCTTACGGCTTCGGATAAAAGAATGGCGGCATGACGGTGACGGCTCTTGCGAGGGGGGTATCCCAAAAACACCGTCATCATCGACATGACCGTCATGCAGGGGGTGAGGGTGACAGTTGCGGCAGTCGGCAGGGGGTATCCCAAAACTGCTGTCACCACCGTCACCGCTGTCACCCCAAAGGACGGTCACCCGCCGAAAGAAAGGAGGAATCCGCCTATGCCTTATGCAATCCTGCGTTTCCAGAAACGAAAAGCGGGCGGCGTTGCGGCTTGTGAACGCCACAACGAGCGGAAGAAAGAAGCCTACAAAAGCAACCCAGATATAGATATGGAACGCTCTAAAAACAATTACCATCTCATAGCACCACCAAAGTACACCTACAAGAAAGAGATTAACCGCATGGTAGCCGAAGCGGGGTGCAGGACAAGGAAAGACAGCGTGATGATGGTGGAAACGCTCATCACAGCTTCACCAGAATTTATGAACCAGTTACCGCCCGAAGAACAAAAAGCGTATTTCCAGACGGCTCTTGACTTCATTTCGGAGCGTGTTGGAAAGCAGAATATCCTCTCCGCTGTCGTCCATATGGACGAGAGAACGCCCCATATGCACCTCTGCTTTGTGCCGATTACGCCAGACAATAAGCTGTCAGCGAAAGCTATCTTAGGCAACCAGAAATCATTATCCGAGTGGCAGACCGCCTACCATGAGCGGATGTCCTCACGGTGGAATCAGCTTGAACGGGGGCAGTCCTCAATGGAAACCAAGCGGAAACACGTCCCCACATGGCTCTATAAATTAGGCGGCAGGCTTGATAAACAGTATGAAGAAATCGTGTCTGCCCTATCCGACATCAACGCCTTTAACGCAGGGAAGAAAAGGGATAAAGCGTTAGATTTACTCTCTGCATGGCTGCCAGACGTGGAGAAATTCTCTAAGGAAATCGGGAAACAGCAGGCGTATATCGACAGTTTGAAAGAGAGAATTGGGCAGGAATCAGACTATGCGGGGCGTATGCGTGATGAAAAGTACGAGCAGGAACTAAAGGTGCAGAAAGCGAATCAGAAGATATTTGAATTGCAGAGAACCAACGAGCAGATGGGGCGGCTGCTGTCAAAAATACCGCCCGAAGTGTTGGAAGAATTGCAGAAAAATCATAGAAGCAGAGCGAAAGAAAGGTAGATATGTGAATGAAGAAACAGGATTTTAAGGTGTTAAAGACCAAAGACTTGTACCCGTTCCCCGACAATCCGTTTCATGTGGCAGAAGATGAAACACTGTCAGAGTTAGCGGAAAGCATCAAGGAATTTGGCATTGTCACGCCGATAATCACACGCCCGAAAGAGGACGGGGACGGTTATGAAGTGATTGCAGGACAGCGGCGTGTCCGTGCTTCTGAACTTGCAGGGATAAATACCGTGCCTGCGTTTGTCCTGCCCTTAGACCGTGACCGAGCCATCATCACCCTTGTAGACAGCAATTTGCAGCGTGAGAATATCCTGCCATCGGAGCGGGCGTTTGCTTACAAGATGAAATCCGAAGCCATGAAGCGGCAGGGTTTCCGCACAGACTTAACCTCGTCACAAGTTGTGACGAAGTTGCGGACGGACGACAAGGTGGCACAGGGCTTCGGCGTGGGCAGGATGACCGTGCAGCGTTTTATCCGCCTGACGGAACTGATACCGCCGATTTTGCAGATGGTGGACGAGGGGAAAATCGCCCTCACGCCTGCGGTGGAACTGTCCTTCTTGAAGAAAGACGAGCAGGAAAACCTCTTTGCCACGATGGAGAGCGAAGAAGCAACGCCCTCACTCTCACAGGCACAGCGGATGAAACAGTTAAGCCAGAGCGGGCGGCTTGACATGGATACGATATTTGCGATTATGACGGAGGAAAAGGGCAACCAGAAAGAAACCTTGAAAATCAACACAAGCAAGCTGAAAAAATACTTTCCGAAGAACACAACGCCGAAGCAGATGGAGGAAACCATCATCAAACTTTTGGAGCGTGAGTTGCAGAGGAAACGCAACCGTGACAGCCGCTAATCTTCTTTTTTCGGGAAGTAAATACAGAGAGTTGAGGTATGGAGAATGAGAGAAATCCAGTATGAAATCGTAAAGGAAATCGCAGTATTGTCTACGGGCGACAGTGGCTACACAAAGGAAATCAATCTCATTTCATGGAATGGGAAAGAGCCGAAGTATGACATCCGCAGCTTTTCCCCGAACCGTGAAAAGTGCGGCAAGGGAATCACGCTGAACGCTGATGAAGCGGCGGCACTCCTTAAAGCATTACAGAAAGAATTAAACAGCGAGGATTAATGGTATCTGATTGGCAGGGCGGGGACATTTCCAAACTCTTCCCTGCCCTGTCTGGAAAGGAAGATTTAAGTATGGGCGAGGATAAGAAAGCAGATAAAAAGAGAAAGCGTATCGTGCCAAAAGCACCAGTGCAGATGATAATCAGCCGTGAATATGTCGGCACACAGACCGTTACAGAAGCGTTTGTCCCGATTATCTCCGAGGATATTCGGAAGAAGATTGCCGAGGGCGACACCTTCGACAATGAGGGGCTGTCCGCTTAGAATGTACGCAATGGGACATGAAAACAGATAGGACAGATACGGAGGTTTTACAGTATGGCAGGAATCAAAGAAGAAAAGAAAATCTATTTAGTCGGCATTTATTGCCGCTTATCTAAAGACGATGGTACGGATAACGAGAGTGCGAGCATTGCGACACAGAAATCCATCCTCACGGATTATGTGAAAAAGCAGGGATGGCACATAGCAAAAACGTATGTGGACGATGGTTATTCTGGTACAAATTTCCAAAGACCAAGTTTCCAGAATATGATAAAAGACATTGAAAGCGGTCTGATAAACTGCGTGATTACGAAAGATTTATCCCGTCTGGGGAGAAACTATCTTGATTGTGGGTTATATCTGGAAGTTTTCTTCCCAGAGCATAACGTGAGGTATATAGCGGTCAATGACGGCGTAGATACCTTGAATAAATCTGCTATGGACATCACGCCTTTCCGCAACATTTTAAACGAAATGTATGCCGCTGACATATCTGTTAAGATAAAATCGGCATATCGGGCGAGGTTTCAACAGGGGAAATTCATGGGAACTACCGCCCCTTATGGCTATATCAAAGACCCTGCCGACCACAACCATCTGCTGATAGATGATAAAGTGGCACATGTTGTAAAAGAGATATTCGACCTTGCATTAAAAGGGAATGGAGTTGCCAAAATTTGCAGACATCTTAATAAACAGCATATCCTACGCCCTGCCGCTTATGCGGCGGAGCGTGGCGAAACAGGCTTTGAACGTCATTTTGAGGGGAACGAGGACAAACGCTATATTTGGAGTGGGAACAGCGTGAGGAGCATTTTAAGAAGCCCGATATATGCGGGAAATCTTGTAGGCTACAAACGGATTGCCGCCAATATGAAAAGCAAGAAACGCCCCTCTAAGCTGCCCGAAGAATGGGAAGTGATACCCAATACCCATGAGGGAATAGTCACGCAGGAGGAATTTGATATTGTCCAACAGCTTATTACAAGTCGTAGGCTTCCACAGAACAAGGGAGGATTTGTAAATATTTTTGCAGGCGTTATCAAGTGTGTGGACTGCGGATGTGCTCTGCGGGCAATGAACGTACACAGGAGGAAACGCCCAGAGATTATCGACTGTGTACAGTATTCATGTAATAATTATGCAAGAAACGGAAGAAGCGAGTGTAGTGCCCACAATATAGAAGCAAGGGATTTATTCAATGCCGTTCTTGCCGACATCAACTGTTTTGCGGATATGGCAGTGAATGATGAAAAGGCGGTCAGGGCCATAGAAAAGCGGCTCACGGAAACAGACCAGAGCAGGGCGAAAGCATTAGAGAAAGAACGTAAGAAGCTGAACAAACGCCTTGCGGAACTGGACAGGCTGTTTTCCTCTCTCTACGAGGATAAGGTCATGGAGCGTATTACCGAGCGGAATTTTGAGATGATGTCGGGGAAATACCAGAAAGAGCAGCTTGAAATTGAAGCAAGGCTGAAAGAGGTGACGGAAACTCTTAATGAAAGCTACGAGAAATCACGGGGAATCCGTGACTTCCTCGCCCTTATCCGAAATTATCAAGGCTTAAAAGAACTGGATGCAACAGTTATAAACGCACTCATAGACAAGATACTTGTTTCGGAGCGTGAGAAGATGGCAGACGGAACAGTGAAGCAGGAAATCAAGATTTACTATAAATTCATCGGCTTTGTCGATGAATTACATATCATACCTACAAAACGGTGGGCAGCAATGCCCGCTAAAAATTGTACGGTGTGCGGCGTTGAATATGTCCCGGGCTCTGGTGCATCAAGGTATTGTCCTGCTTGTGCCAAGAAGATACGGAGGGAGAAATCAAACGAGAGCAAACGCAGGAGCAGAGAACAGAAAAGGATAGCATGTATGAACTGTCCGCAAAAAATGACCGACTGATTTGGAGCAGCAGGAGGGCCGCATCCTTCGTCAGGGGAACCAGAATGACAAGGTGCAGATTTACCGGTACGTTACCGAAAATACATTCGATGCGTACATGTGGCAGATCCTGGAGAATAAGCAGAAGTTCATCAGCCAGATCATGACGAGCAAATCCCCGGTGCGGGCCTGTGAGGACGTGGACGATACGGCGCTCAGTTATGCGGAGATCAAAGCCCTGGCTACGGGCAATCCCTATATTAAGGAGAAGATGGATCTCGACATCCAGGTAAGCAAGCTGAAGCTTTTGAAGGCAAACCATACCAGCCAGAAATACCGTCTGGAAACGGAGATCGCAAGGAATTACCCGGTGAAGATTACGGCACTAAAGGAACGGATTGCCGGCTTAAAGGCAGATGCGGAGGCGGTAAAGCCGCTTTTAGAGAAAGAAAAGGAAAAAGACGATTTCTCCATGATTATAGGTGGAAAAACTTACACTGACCGGAAAGAAGCAGGCACAGCGATCATTGCCGCCTGTGCCGGACTGAAAGCGGTGAAAACAGCCGGGCAGATCGGGGAGTTCCACGGGTTTACCCTGTCTGCGAGTTTCGACAGCTTTAACCAGAGTTTCCAGTTGACGATTAAGCGGCAGTGCAGCTACCAGATTGAAGTGGGGAAAGACCCGCTAGGAAACCTGCAGCGTATCAGCAACGCACTCTCCGGGATTGAGAAGAAGCTGGCGGAATCGGAAGTGAAATTGGAAACCGTGCAGCAGCAGCTTGCCACGGCAAAGGAGGAAGTGGAGAAGCCGTTTGCAAAGGAAGAAGAGCTGGCGGAGAAGATGGAACGCCTGTCAGAATTAAACGCCCTGCTGAACATGGACGAGAAAGGGCCATCGGAAGCGTTGGGCATGGAGGAAAATGTGCAGGATGTGGCAGACCGTCCGAGGAAAGCCGCCACATATGCAGGAAGGGTGTCGGATGCTTCACGGATTGCGGATGGAGCGAGGAAGCCTTCCGTGCTTGGGAAGCTGAAAGAGGCAAAGGACAGGATTGCCGGGAACCATAGGGACAGCCAGAGGTTAGCAAAGAAAAAAGAACAGGAATTATAATTAGGAAGCCATGCCGTCAATAGATGATGGGGTGGCATTATTCATGACAATAGAAAGTCTGTGAAAGGTGCTTTCTATTGTATATGTGGGCAGACGGGAAAGCGGTGATATGTTTTTCTGTCTGTCTATTTTATTTATCTGCAAAGTGTTTTGCAGGGCAGGGTAAAGCCTGCCAGCGAGAGCGTAAAACAAACCGGATTTGCCGGACATTCTCTGTATTTGGGGGATGGTTCTGTGGCATATGCCGGAAAAGAATGGAGGGAATTTATAATTTATGGCCGGAAAACGGGAAGAACAGTTAAAAGAGATTACAGAGCGGCTGGAACAGGGCGTTAAGGATCTGTTTACTTCGGAAAAATATACGGAGTATCTGAAAACCATGTCACAGTTCCACAATTACAGCTTCAACAATACGCTTTTGATAGCCATGCAGAAGCCGGAGTCAACCTTGGTTGCTGGCTACAGCTCCTGGAGCAAGAAATTTCACCGGCAGGTGAAGCGTGGGGAGAAGGGGATCAAGATCATTGCCCCTGCACCGATCAGGGAAAAAGAAGAAATAGAGAAATTTGACCCGGAAACGAACGAGCCAGTCCTACGCCCGGACGGACAGCCGGAAACGGAGGAAGTGGAGCATATCATCCCACGGTTCCGTGTGGCAACGGTATTTGATATTTCACAGACTTACGGCGATCCGCTCCCGGAATTGGACACACCGGAGCTGATGGGGAGTGTGGAGAACTTTGGGATTTTCATGGAGGCGATTGGGATTGTATCCCCTGCCCCTATGCGTTATGCGGAGATTGAAGGGGATGCAAAAGGATATTACAGCAATACCAATAAAGAAATAGTGATCCGGGAGGGCATGAGCGAGAAGCAGACCATGAAAACCGCCGTCCATGAAGTGACCCATGCCATGTGCCATGACCGGGATGTGATGGAGGAGCTTGGGGAGAAGAAAAACCAGATGACGAGGGAGGTGGAAGCGGAGAGCGTTGCTTTCACGGTTTGCAGTTATTTTGGCTTGGATACGTCAGATTATTCGTTTCCATACATAGCCGGATGGTCGAGCGATATGGATATGAAGGAGCTGCGCACTTCTATGGATTTTATCCGGAAAACGGCAGGCTCTTTTATTGACAGCATGGTGGAGAATATCCAGAAGCTGCAGAAAGAAAAAGCAGCGCAGAGGGAATTGGCGGAAGATGACCTGGTATTCCAGGTAGCCCCGCTTGGAGAAGACACAAAAAAGTTTTACCTTGTGGATAATGTTGGGCGGGTAGATTTTTTAAGGCTGTTACATACATTTGCCGAACAGGAGAAGGGAAACGGAAATCCGGAGCAGTTCTTAAAAAGCCACGGCGTACATCTGGATCTGTGGAGGGATTCGGAAAGCCTGGAGGAAAACCAGGAAATGCCGGAGTTTTATGATGTCTTGTATATGGATGCAGACCATATCGTGGATGCGGCAGGGTTTTCCACTCTGATACAGGTGGAGATGATGATCAGCCGTGCTGAGTACGGGCATACAGCTTTGGGGAAGGAAGCGCATAACCTGGCTGTCCAGTATGCCTATAAGCTGGATAACCCAGGGGACACCAGGGAGTTGGTAAAAAAACTTGCGGAAGCCACGGAGAATCCGGAAGCGCATAATATCCAGGAGGTCATGGAGGATGCGCAGGCGGAGATTGACTTCCTGCCGGATAACCAGATCGGCCTTATGCAAATGCATGACTTTGGCTACCGCAATGATTCTGTCCTTCCTCTCAAAGTGGAGCGAGCGGTTGCCCTGCATAATGCAGGACTCAACATTTACAGTCTGAATAAGGACGGAAGCCGTACCCTGATGAATACGGAAACCGATATTCGGGGGCAGGATGGAATTTTTGGTATTGAGGGCAGGGAGTGGGAAAGCTACCGGGTGATGGAAGCCGTGCGTGAAGAAAATGGGGAGCAGGAACACCAGAACAAAGATTTATTTTTCAACAGCAATCAGGATAGCTATGCCATCTATCAGATCAAAGATGACAGCAAAGGCAGGGAATATCTGTTTATGGGTACGGAGTACCTGAAAAAGCAGGGGCTTTCTCCAGAATATGATGATTACCAGATGGTTTACAGTGACGTGCTTGCGGAAAATGAAACGCTGGATTCCCTATATGAAAAGTTCAATATCAGGCGGCCGCTGGATTTTATGGGGCATTCCCTTTCCGTCAGTGATGTAGTTGTTTTGAAAAAGAATGGGGAGATTTCAGCGCATTATGTGGATTCTTTTGGATATACGGAATTGCCGGAGTTCTTTTCGCAGAGGGAGAAAAGCAGGAACCAGGGGAAGGAAGCGGAGGCAGGACAAACGGCTCCGGAAGAAAAAATATACCCGCCGTTTTACATGCATACACTTTCCTATGCAATGGAACATGGACGGGCAGATGATTACCTGGATTCGAGGAAGCTGAACCTGGACTGCAAAAGGGTCATTGAGGATGCGATCCAGAAGAATTTTGACGGGATGCACTTAGCACATGATGCCGCAGAGGAAGTCCTGGAGGAATATGGTGCGGAACGTGTGGTATTTATTCTTGCCAATACTGTACAGCAATTAGAACATGACGGGCGGTTTTCTATCGGGAACAAAGCGTGGGCAAAAGGATACAAAATACCAGAGAACGTAAGCCGTGGGATGGATTTGAACGCTGATTATGTAATAAGCAGCCATCCGGCTGTGCTGGACGGGTTTATCGGACTTGTAAGAGAAGGGATACGGGAACAGGAGTTAGGGAAGGAAGAGAGCGTGCAGATCAATGAAGAAACGAAAGGGTTTATTGCAGATGGGCATTTCGGTACATGGCATACGGCAGAAATGAAAGAGATCAGCGGCGAGCTGTTTTACCGGATGGAGCATGAGGAGTATGGGGATTCGGTTGCTTCCATTATCGTCAGCCAGGAAGGGGAACTGGTGGCGGAGGATTTGGAGCATGGGTTTGACGCGGGGGCAATGGAAGCCATTGGCGAGTATTTTTCAGAAAAGGGAATAGAGATGGAGCCGGAACCGTCATTTATTGCACAATACTACGTCATGCAGAATGCCGAAGGCGGCAAAGCAGAACGGGAATATCAATATTTTCAGGATATAGATACGGCGGTCACAGCCTACCATCAGATCCCGAACCATATGGATAAGCGCCTTGGCATGGAAAGCACGGAACAGCCGCCTTCCCGGATGTCCCTGATCGAGTGCAGGAATGGGATAGAAACGCTTACAGACATAGAAAAATATTCCCTGAGCGGGAAGTGGGTGCGTGAAGAAACAATGGAGGCGTCGCAGAAAGCAAAAGAATATTTGGATGGCTGTAACAGTGAGATCGCATACCAGACCGGGAGAGGATATTTTTCCATCCAGACTGTTTCCGATGGCTATGATTATACAATTTATGGCAAAGATTTCCGGGAGATTGACGGGGGTGTATATGACAATCCTGATATAACCATTGGTGAAGCAATGGAGGCGATTCTTTCTGATGAAGGCATTCAAGTGGCATTGTGCAAAGTTATGAATTATGAGGAATTACAGGAGAAGGCGGAAGCCGCAGCACAGGAGGATATACAGAAAGCACAGGCAGAAGAAAAGGGGAAACTTTCGCTTATTTCCGATATGACAGAGCCGGAGCCTGCCCTGAACGGCCAGAGCCGTGCAGGGATAGAGGAAACGGTACTCTGCTATGCCCAGGCGCAGATTGATGAAATGGGGCTGTCGGAGGAAGTGGAACTGCTTGGCGCAAGGGTTTACGGGAGCCGTTCCAGGGAAGGGCTGTACCACGAAGGATCGGATATAGATGTTGTGGTGTCTTACAGCGGTAGTTTAAGGGAGGATGCTTTTTTCAATGCTCTCCATAAGGACGGTCTGGAGATAGCGGGAATCCCGGTAGACATCAATCCAATTTCTACAGAAAAAACAGGGACTTTGGAGGAATATTTGGAAAATGCAGAGAAATATTTGGATGAAAAGCAGAGCCGCATGGAGCTTCCTGAATACGAACAAGGCGGGCAGACAGGGCAGGAAGCAGTGATTACTTTTTATGTGGCGGAATGTACGGAGTTCCCTGTGCTGGGGGAATACCATGAGCGGCTGGAAACGCTGCAGGAAGCTATGGAATTGTATGAAAAAATTCCGGCAGAACGGATGAATGGTATGAAGGGGATTGGTTTCCGTCTGGAGGATGGCAGCATCTATGATGGGAATTTTGACTTAATGGTGATGGGGGAGATGCAGACGGAATTTATCAATGAAATCCCTCAATACAGGGAAAGCCCCCTGGTACAGAAAGCAATTTCAGATATGGAAGAGATCCTCTCTAAGCAAAAGGAAAGGGATGTGTCGGAACCGGATAAGAAACAGGAGTTATCACAGCCACCAATGTCATCGGGAAATAAGGAAAAAGCAGTGCAGATGTATGAAGAAGAGAAATCAGATCCTACAACATATGAAGCGGGCAGAGATACTGGCACAGTGGAGACGAAGGCTGCAAAACCTGAAAAATCCGCTGAAAATGCCCCGAAAGCTGACAAAGGCATATCTGGCGGGAGCAGGAAACAGTCTGTTTTAAATGCACTCCGGGAACGGCAGGCAAGGATGAAAGCACAGGAGAAAGAAAAGCAGGGGCAGGAGAAAACAGCACGGAAGAAAGGAGGGCAGGAATTATGATGGTAAGGTTTGAGGAAAATGAATATTTCCTGACGGCAATGTTCCAGAAGGAAAGCAGACAGGCAACCATAGAGGAAATACATAAGGCAATCCCCTATATAGGCAGGGATGAAGAAATGCTGGCGCTTATCAACAGCACGCTGGAAAAGCTGTGGTTCCTTTCGGATGAGTCATTCTTAAGTATGGATTTGGAACCGTACAGGCAGGAACCGCTGGAGGATGAATGATGGATGTGAATCAATTTGCGGTTTATCAGCTTAAAAATATCCCGGAAAACAGGCAGATGCGGTTCCGCCCATACAGTGTGCTGCAAGAAAAAGGAATCCAGATAAGGTGCAAGGACTATGAACAAGTTTATTTAGGACGGATGCAGCCGGAAGATGGGCCGGAACAAATCCGCAAGCGGTTTGAACGGAAGCTGCCACGGTCATTTCATGGACATTCGATTAGCATCAGCGACGTGCTTGTGCTGAATAATGCGGGTGTTGTGACCTCTTATTATGTGGAAAAGGAAGGCTTTACCATTATAGCTGGGTTTATCCGGAAAAGCTCTTCGGGTGCGCTGGTGTCTCTGGACACTGCGGATTTTCATATCGAAGGGAAGGAGGGGAGCTGGCTTGCCTTTGACAGCATGATCGTAGACGGCAGGCAGTTCTTCCTGATGGAGCATGAAACTTATGGGAAGGATGTGGCATGGGCTGTATTGGACGAGGATGGGAAGCTGATTGTGGATAATGTGTATCAGGGATTTAACCAGACGGTTTTACAGCAGATCCAGGATTACATCAATCCGCCGCAGCTTGCAAAGGAGCCGGAAAAGCCGGAAATGACTGTTGGACAGGCTGCAGCGCCGTCAGGGGCAACTGCGCCGTCCCTAAGCAGTCAGGGAAAGCAATCCCTTGAAAACTGGCAGAAATATATGGAAAATGGCGAGTACCTCCGAAGCATTGAGAGTGGGGAAGAACAAAATTACAGCTTTATCGACGGGAACAAAAATAATGATAAAAAGAAAAATGGCAGGGTATCCGTTTTGAAAAAGCTGAGGCAGAAACAAGCAGAAATCGCGAAACGGAGCGGAAAGCCCGCACAGCAGATGGAAGCTGCGGCGGATATGGAGCGTAGACGGAAGTAAGGAAAGAGGGAAGTGTCTGGCTTGTGCTGCCGGATGCTTCTTTTTTTATGTCTTGAATAGTGGGGAATTTCTCTGTATAATAAAACCATAGCAGGCATAGCGAACCTGACAGACAGGCGGAAGCCGGAACTGAGGTGATATTGTGCAGGGTAAAACAGTGCAGGAAGAACCAAAAGAGAAAACAGTGGAGAAAAAAGAAGCATTTGCAAAATATACGGCGAAGGATAGTGTGTTTACGACGCTCTTCCGGGATAAGAAATACCTGTTACAGCTATACCGTGCGCTCCATCCGGAGGACACGGAGACTACGGAAGATGCGCTTAAGGATATTACAATCAGGAATGTGCTTACGAATGGAATCTTTAATGATCTTGGGTTCCGGGTTGGGGATAAGATTATGTTTCTTGTTGAACAGCAGTCCGCATGGACAATGAATATCATTATACGTGCGCTTATGTATTTGGTGCAGACGTATCACGATTATTTTGAAGAACAGGGGGCAGACTTATATGGGAGCAAGAAAGTCCATGTGCCGGAAGCGGAAGTCTATATGATCTATACCGGGGAGCGTGTAAGCAGGTCGGAAACCATTTCACTTTCCGAAGAATTTTTCGGTGGGAAGGAATGTGCCATTGAAGTAAAGGTAAAAGTAATCTATGGCGGCAAAGGAAACGATATTATCAGCCAGTATGTTGCGTTCACAAAGGTATATAATGAACAGGTAAAACAGTATGGAAGAAGCCGGGAGGCGGTCACGGAAACCATCCGTATCTGCAAGGACAGGGACGTACTCCGTGAATTCTTAGCAGACAGGGAAAAGGAGGTTATATCAATTATGATGACATTATTCGATGAAGAGAGGATCATGCGTACCCATGTTGCCAGTGAAAGACGTGAGGCCGCAAGGGAAGCAGCGGAAAAGATGTTAAAGGCGGGGAAAATATCGGTAGACGAAATTGCGGAATATTTTTCAGAACTTACGGCAGAGGACATTCAGGAAATTGAAAGCGGGCTGCTTCAGACGGTATAGTATTTGTGGCAGGTCGATACAGGAAGAAAAAATATATAGAATCCCCGGCTGTAAATGGGTACAGCCGGGGTTACTCATATGGAGGGTACAGTGAAGGAATCAGAACTGATAGGGAAAGTACATTCTGCTGTCTACCATCAGTGCCAGCAACGGGGGTATGCCGCTCCAGCTGATGTGCTGGTGGATGTAGGGGTACTGCCAAAAGAAAAATATGAGGACTGGAGATTCGGGAAGGTGCGGTATCTGGAAGCGGTCTGCACATGCAATTTGAAAAAAATTTCCTTTATTATGAAACAGATCCGCGCCTATGCAAAGAAATCCAATTTAAAACCGTCATTCTGCTATTATAAGCGGTGGGGCGTGAAGAAAAAACATGGGCATAAGCCGGTAATTCCCTTACGTTTCAGCAAAAGCGGTAACCCTGAAATTGAAAAGGCTTATGCAACACATTATGTGGATTTGGGAAGGACGGAGCAGCTAAAAAAGGAAAAGATGGAGAAAGCTGCGGCAGTCCAGGCAGGAAGATTGGATAAGACGTCAGGTATGCCGGAAATGGATATTTCCGAAAACAACAATGATTGATAAAATGGGGAAAGCGAATGGGAAAAGAAACGGATAAAAAATATAAAGTTATGAAAACGATTATGGATGCCTTGGAAGATATTTTATGCTCTTATCAGGGCAGGGGGCATCTGTCCGCATATACCGACCTGGATTCCCTTGCGCTGTTCACAAGCCTTGTGGCATACGGTCAGATACAGGTGGAAAATTACCAGTATGATTTTGATGATGACATCCGGGAGGATAGGGAAGCTGTCCAGATTTATCAGGAGCTTGCCCCGCAGACAAGATGGCGGGTCGGGCAGCGTACACAGATAGAACCGATACGGATGAATGCTTTGAAGCAGTTTGCAGGTATGGGTACACCGGTATTTGAAGAACAGATTTATTATAAAGACACAGCCTCTGTTCTGGTATGCGGGGAAATCCTGCCCTATGAGATTTTCCAGTTATTTACGGATACGGCAGAAGTGAAAAAATTATATATTTTTCCATATCCCTTCCGGGATGGATGGGAAAGGCCGCTCTATTTTTCATTTGAACCGACAGAAGCGGCGTTGGAGGAAATGAGGAAGTACATGGAAAAGAAATGGGAAGAGATGTACCGGATGATAAGGGAGAACGATAAGAGTTTTGATGCAATCATACCAAAAGTTGAAAAGTGGGAAGGGTAAACTTTTCCGATAGCCCCTGAGATTCTTCGCGACGGAGAATCCCAGGGGGCTTTTCTGCTGTCAGGATAGTTAAGAGATATTTGTGCTTTTCTCTTTTTCCGTCTGTTTGCTGTGCGACCTGCCTAAAATCATATCTACATTGGAGCAAACCGTATTCAATTCTTTCTGGTAATCTCGGTAGTAATGGTATGTTTTCTGTGCTTCCTTTTTCTGCCGCAGAAGATTATCTTTTTCTGCTTTCAGGAGTTTCATGGAGGGAAGCCTGCCGTCTGCAGACTGGCCTTTCAGAAATTTTCTTGCAGCTTCATATAGGGCGATCTCTGTGGTGTGTTCTTTTCGGAACTGTCCTTTATTCTTTGATTTACAAAACTGCTGGTAGACAGATTTATTTGCGAGATACTGGCCTGTGTAATGAATCTGTTCATTAACTTTCCGGAGTTTATCTTCTACAGATTTCAAGTCCTTTCTGGAGCCGGAAGCATGGCTCTTAATCTCCGAAAAAGATTTTTCCAGGGAATCCCTCGTATCATAACCATGCTCTTGTATATAAGCGACAGTCTTAGCCATTTCCTTCAGATTGGAAAGTTTTACTTGATTGGCATAGGCGGCGCTCTGCTGTGCTTTCACACAAGTCTGCAGGTCGGTCACAAGCCGCAGGTCAGATTTGACAAACAGGATTGCCATAGGTTCTTCCTGTACAGGAGCGGAATCCTGGTTTACAGATGGTTTCACTGCTGTATCGTATTCTTCCGGCACATTCATCCGCTTTTTATCTTTACTTTTGATTGCATTTTCTTCAAACAGCTTTAAAAGATAATCGGCTCCGTAATGTATGCCGAGCATTCTTTCTGTAATATATTTGCTGCGTTCGGGGTGGAGGTAACTGAACCTGCCCCGGCTGGTTTTGAGCTTAATGCTGTATTTTCCCAAAAGCAGTCTTTGAAATTCTTCCAGGCTGCAGGAGCTGTCGGCGGCTTCCTCGATTGCGGTTCGGAGAAATTCTTTCTGTGTTTGGAAAACTGTTTTGCGTGGAGTGAGGCCGTCTGCCAGAATCTGACTGTTGCGCTCATCCAGTTTCTTTTGTCCCCTGTGTTTTGCACGGTATTCCCGGTCTGTGATTTTCTTTTCGGCAGGAGCAAGCAGATCTACCTGATGCAGATGTTCCCGATAACATATATCCATAAGGGATCGCTTTAAGTATGTCAGGTAATTTTTGGATACATGGTGCTTGTATCCTGCGCGGGAATCGCATGGCCGCTCCATGAAGTCCTGGCGTTCTACATCATATTTCCGCAGGCTGTTGATTACGATATGCACATGGATGTTGCCGCTTTCATTATGTCCGTCCATGTGTGTGCAGACAAGAGCCTGGTGACCGGGGAAATTTTTGCGGGCATATTCTAAACCGATCTGCTGTGCCTGTTCCCCGGTCAATCCGTTTTCTGTCACATCTTTTGGGTCGAAGCTAATAATGTAATGATGGGATTTGATTTCGTCATAGGATTCGTTTTTGCGATACAGGGCATTCAGTTCCCGACACTCCATGTCAAAAGTGAACGGGTCACAGTTTATGCCGTCCATGATATATTCTTTGCGTGGAATCAATTCGCCGTTTTCATCAAGCAGCGGTTTGTTCGTATTTTCGTCATACTGGAACATAAGATACCGCTGGGCTTCTCCATAGTCGGCGTTTTTACTCGCTATGTGTTTCAGTATTGCCATGAAAATCTCCTGCCATCTTTAATACTTCATATTTCAGTTCATAAATTCTTGAAACACTCTGTTCGATTGCCTTACGCATTGCCTGTGAATGGATGCCACCGCTGTTGTAGTGTCTTGCAATCTGGTTTAAGTTGCTGCCGATCTTTCCAAACTCTGCAACCAGCTTTTTCAGTTCCGGCAGGTCTGCCACAATCTCATATTTTGCGATTACTTTTTGCTTCATAACCTGTTTCCGGACATACTCTGCCAGTGGGAGGTTTGCGGCTTTTGCGCTTTCAGATATGATTTCATATTCCGTGTCCGTGAGCCGGAGCATGATCTGATGTTTGTGCCGCAGTTCTTTGTCTTTCTTTGGTCTTGCCATTCCATAATTCCTCTCTGAAAAAAATGTATTCATAATATAAGCCGATTAGAGAGTATTAGTGGGAAATGAAAAGGAACTTTTTGTAGAAATATTTTAGGTTCTTTCGTGATGGAGACAATCACGCTGCGACTATTTACAATAGGAGCCAAACTGCATATTTGGAAAATATGCAATAACCGAGGGCATGGGGAGCGGAATCCCCATCAAGGTTGCCGGGTAAGCAAAATCCCCAAAGTGGGTTTTGAGTTACTCAGGCGAAACTTGCCCTTTATGTCAGAACTGAAATAAAGAGCATTATCCAAGAAGTTTTATTACTAAAGAAATATCATGAAAGGCACAGTTTATCGGTAATATCTAAAAAACTTCTCAAATAATAACTCGA
This sequence comes from Petralouisia sp., assembly GCF_056822245.1. Classification (NCBI taxonomy): domain Bacteria; kingdom Bacillati; phylum Bacillota; class Clostridia; order Lachnospirales; family Lachnospiraceae; genus Petralouisia; species Petralouisia sp. Next base: position 19,545 of record NZ_JBQIOP010000020.1, read on the forward strand.
CTGTTTAGATCAAAGATATATTGCGTACCTTATGTCATTGATAGTCATTCAGATAATTACGATAAAGAATTCCTAAATTTCTATGCTTGATTTTTTTATGCCTGTAAAACATTATTTGAGAAGATTTTCTTAGAAACCGTTAATGAACCATATTTCTATAAATTTTCTGGAATGACGAAACTTCTCGGATAATGCCTTTTGAACAAAATTGCTATGTATAACCTTGGCAGGCCGTCGAGCAGCGATTTTGTTCAATATTTTTTAGTTTACTTATATTTCTTTTATCGACGGTATATAAGATCAAAATGATTAGATAGAGATGGGGTGATACTGATTTCTTAAAAATAGGATTCTGTCTTGACAATCATCTTGCAATGTCTTATACTGTATTTGTTTATATAATACAGTATAAGACGGAGAGACGGTGACGGTTTGGAGATTGTTGTAAGTAATAAGGCAAGTCGTCCTCTGTACGAGCAGATTGTGTCACAGATAAAAACGCAGATTATGAGTGGCGAACTGAAAGCGGGTGAAGCGCTTCCCTCTATCCGCTCCCTGGCAAAATCGCTGCAGATCAGTGTTCTGACCGTGCAGAAGGCATATGACATTCTGCAGGAAGATGGCTTTATTGAGACGACGGCCGGGAAAGGCTGCTATGTATCTGTCCAAAATCAGGACTTCTATTTGGAAGAACAGCAAAAAAAGATAGAGGGCTGTTTCAATGAAGCAATAGAAATAGCCCGTATGAGCGGAATACCGCTTGATAAATTAGTCAGCTTATTAACATTATTGTATGAGGAGGATTAGCGATGGCAAATGCGTTCATGGTATCAGGACTTACCAAAACTTATAAGGATTTTGTTTTGGATCATGTTTCGTTCACCGTTCCCAGTGGCTCCATTGTCGGACTGATTGGAGAAAACGGTGCAGGAAAAAGCACGACAATCAATGCGGCTTTAGGACTGATTCAAAAGGAGGACGGCGTTGTTTCCATTTTAGACAAGGAGGAACTGGATGGGGATATCAAAGAACAGATCGGTGTCGTGTTCGATGGCAGCAATTATCCGGAAATCCTTTCTCCACGGAAATTGAACCGGGTTATGAAAAACATTTACAGGACGTGGGACGAACGGGTATATTTTGGCCTGCTGAAACAGTTTTCCCTGCCGTGCGACAAGCAGATCAAACAGTTTTCAAAAGGAATGAAGATGAAGCTGGCTATTTCTGCTGCATTTTCCCATCATTCCAGGCTGTTAATCCTGGACGAAGCCACCAGCGGCTTAGATCCGGTTGTCAGGGATGATATTCTGGATATGTTGCTGGATTTCGTGCAGGACGAGGAGCATTCCATACTGGTATCCTCCCACATTACCAGTGACCTGGAGAAGATTGCCGATTATATCGTATTTATCCATGAAGGGAAAGTAGTTTTTGAGAAAACCAAAGATGAGCTGACCGAGCGGTATGGCATCATCAAGTGCGGTGCGGCGCAGTTTGATGCGCTGGATAAATCCGATATCATTTCGTACCGCAAAATGGACTATGAATGGCAGATACTGGTTTCAGACCGGGAGAGAATGCAGAAAAAGTATCCGAAGGCCCTGGTTGTCCCGGCAACGATTGATGAAATTATGCTGCTTTATGTAAAGGGGGAAAAGTGATGAAAGGTGTTTTGGTGAAAGATCTCTATATTGCCAGGAGCAATATCCTCGTAACTATCGTTAGCCTGGTTGTTTTGGGCTTTGGGTTATCCTTTTTGTTGGAAACCAGCGCACTTCTGGTTTTAGCCCCGGTTGCCGCCACAACAGCCGCCTTTATCAGTATTACCAGTGACGCAGCTTCCAAATGGAATAAAAATGTTATTACCATGCCGGTATCAAGGAACCAGATCATCGGCGAGAAATTTTTGTTTTATATCCTGCTTGCCGCACTGGGATTGCTTACTGCACTGATTCCCTGTGTTGTCCTTGCGTGTTTCGGTATGGATATAACGCTGCATTCTTTATGTCTGTACGGCTCTATCGGGATAAGCGCTACCCTGTTGGCAGGCGGTATCAGTCTGCCGTGCGCATACTTATTTGACCCGGAAAAATCGCAGATTGTCTTTATGATGTCATTTATGGCATCAACAGGGATTATTACGGGGCTTGTACTTCTTATAAATTTAGTTTTATCCGTAAAGGAAAATATCCTTCTGGCGTTTGGCATTGTGCTTATTATTTCTGTTATCTGGTTTTTTATCTCATACCAGATTGCGGTAAAGGTATATCAGAAACGGGATATTAGTTGATGGGTATACAAAAAGAGTGTGTTAAGGAACAGCCTGTTGCTGACAGTTTTATATATAACGGCAAAATATCATGGCGTTAGTATATCCCCGGAAGACAGCCGTATCAGGGAAAGGGCGCAAAATGGCTTATAAGATATTGATTACTGATGATAATACCCAACTTCTCAAAATGCTGAAAAATATTTTGAAATAAAGATTACACATATTCTTAGATGCTCAAACAGTACCGAGAATTGGGATTTCAATCTGCACAATATAGTCTTCAATCCGGTCTATGACGGTTTCATTGATCCCTTTTTCATAGGAGTAGCCCGACAACGCCAGCCCCCTGCCATGGGCAAATGCAAGGATTTCCTGATACCGCAGTGGGAGCTGGCTAAAATCCCCTTTGTGGAAAGCCCGCAGATATTTTCCTTTTGGCTGTATATGCAGGCCGCTTCCCTGCTCCAGCCGGGGAATTTCAATGAAAAGATTGGTGTAGTCATCGAAATTTCCCTTAAGCAGGCTGGCGACAGGGATCATGGAGCCGTAGGAGGCGTCATGAAGCCGGCCCAGTCCATATCTGGCTGTTTCAGCGGTGATCAATTCTACTTCTCTTTCAAATGTAACATCTTTGTCGATATCTACTGTTACCAGGCACCGTTCTTCTTTTTCCACAATACAGATTTCAGATAAATCCATAGTCAGAAGGGTATCCATGTCCTGCCGGTGGCTGGATAAGGTTTTTTTGACCGCCTGCAGATGCAGAAGCTGTAAGTCCAGTTCTGCGATTTTTTCATCCAAAAGGCATTTCATGTTTTGGGCAGAACGGTTTTTCATGAAGTCCTGAATCTCCGGGATGGATACGTCCAGCTCACGGAGCAGAAGGATGGTTTCCAGTATGGAGCTTTGGTGATAATTATAGCAGCGGTATCCATTTTCCGGATGGATGGCAGCAGGTTTGAAGAGGCCGATCTCATCATACCACATCAGCGTTTTTTTGTTTATGCCGTGAAGTGCTGCGAATTGCCCGATGGTAAGTAATTTGTTTTTTTTATCCATATTTTTTCTCCCGAAAATAATTTGCGATTCCCTATTGACTGTACTGTTACTGTACGGTTTATTATACTGTATAAATCAATTGGATGCAAGACGGAAAGCGGGATTCTGTCCGTTCCTGCTGTCTGCAGCAATTTTAACAGGAGGAAAGCTATGGAAAAACAAAACGTATATGAAAAGCCTGTAACATTAGGAAATATCCTGAAGTTTGCCGTACCCACCATTGCCATGACGGTGTTTATGTCTTTTTATACTATGGTTGACGGTCTGTTCGTGTCGAACCTGATTGGCACCAATGCCCTTTCAGCCATCAATCTGACTGCGCCGGTCATACAGCTTGTCACAGCCATTTCTACCATGCTTGCCACGGGAGGAAGCGCTGTTATTATGAAAAAGATGGGGGAAGGAAAGCGTGAGGAGGCGAAGGAGGACTTTACCTTTCTGATTCTGGTGAATGTGCTGGTTGGGGCGTTCATGTGCGTAGCCGGGTATATGGCAATAGGCCGGATATTCGCGGGGATGAATCTCTCGGCGGATGTGGAAAGGTATTGTGTGGAATATTTAAGCCGTTATCTGCTGTTTACGATCCCCATTCTGTTAATGAATAACTTTACCCTGTATATGATAGCCAGTGAGAAAGCAGCCTTATCCCTGGTCTGTTCTGTGGCGGGCGGTGTTTTAAATATGGCACTTGATTATGTATTGATTGCTGTATTTGATATGGGAATCAGCGGTGCAGCGATTGCAACAGGACTTGGATATTCTGTGACAGCGGTTGTGGGCCTGTTTGTTTTCAGCCGGAAAAAGAGTCTGCTGCATTTCAGGAAACCAGTATTCCGCTTTAAAGTCCTTGCAAATGCTGCCACAAATGGGTGTTCCGAGATGGCGACGGCGCTTGTCACCGGGATCATTACTATGATGTTTAACTGGACGATGCTTCATTATGTCGGGGAGGACGGTGTGGCGGCAGTTACCATCATCATGTATGTGCTGATGTTTGCAAGCTCTCTGTATACAGGATATTCCTATGGGGTTGCGCCCATGCTGAGTTTTTATCATGGGGAACAGAACCATGGAAAACTGAAAAAGCTGGTTGGGATCAGCATGAAAGTGATTGCAGGAATCTCTGTGCTTACGGTTGCAGCTTCCCTTCTGTTGACAAGGCCGCTGGTATCTGTCTTCGCCCGGCCGGATAATCCGGTGTATGATCTGGCAGTAACAGGAAACAGGATATGCACGGCAGCATTGTTTTTTATCGGATTTAATATTTTTGCCAGCGGGATGTTTACTGCATTGTCTAATGGGATTGTTTCGGCCGTCCTTGCATTTTCAAGGTCCTTTGTGTTTATGCTGATTACCATGCTGATACTTCCCCTGGTTTTTGGTGTAAACGGTATCTGGCTGGCAACGCCTGTGGCGGAACTGATGGCGCTTGCCCTGTCTGCCTTTATGTTTTTGAAATATAGAAAGAAATATGGATATTAGGGAAAAATAATTCTCTGTAACATTTCGCGGACATTTGACTGTTATACTATACAAAAAATTCAGCTGTGCCCGTTCGCAAAGACGTCTCCGGCGCTTTCCCGCTGCTGAAGATAACTTTGCCCAGATACGGGCGCTCCCTCAGAACATAGCCTGACAGACCAATTCGAGTGAGCTTGATTTGTCGGTCCGACTGTGTTTTGGCTGAACTTATCATATAAAGATGGAAAAGGAGTATGTGCATGAAAAAGATTTTACTGGTAGAGGACGATGCCCTTTTAAATAAAACGCTGACCTACAACCTGATTTCTGAGGGTTACGATACCGTATCAGCCCTGAATGCAGGCACAGCTGCAGAGTTACTGACGCAGACGGAATATGACCTGGTACTTTTGGATATCAACCTGCCGGACGGCAGCGGCTATGACCTGTGCAGGCTCATAAAACCGGAGAATCCTGACACGCTGGTGATTTTCCTGACGGCCAATGACCAGGAGAGCGACCAGATCCGTGGGTATGAAGTCGGGGCGGTGGATTATATCACCAAGCCCTTTTCCATTGGTGCGCTGCTGCGGAAAATACGGGCAATGTTTGCCATGCTGGAACACCGGGGGCTGGCAAAAGATTTCTATGATGACGGCAGGCTGTTTCTGGACTTTTCAGAACAATCCGCCTCGCTGAATGGTAAATCCCTTACCCTTTCCCCTATGGAGTATAAGATGCTGTATCTGTTCTGCAAAAATCCCAAACAGATCCTGACCAGGCAGCGTCTTTTGGAACGGCTGTGGGATGCGGATGAAAACTATGTGGACGAACACACCCTGACTACCTCCATCAGCCGGATCCGGGGCAAGATTGAGGCAGAAGGTGACACTTACATCAAAACGATTTACGGGATTGGATACCAATGGATGGGAGGCGAGAGAAAATGAGTCTGGGGCGGATCTCTGTAAAAAAGATATTCCTGCTGACATGTGGCGGTATGGCTGCTTCCATGCTGGCCATCTGTGCCGTCCTTTTATGGATGACAGGCGAGATCTGGGTGCTTGCCACCGGCGGGCTGCTGATGATCTGTGCCCTTGCCTGGATGTTCCTTCTGACAGTTGTTTTCAGTAAACGGCTTTCCATATTTACCAGGGAGCTGTGCCAGGCAATGGATCAGATGATAAGCGGAAGCGGAGAGCCTGCGCGTGCCGTGGACAGTGAAACACTCTTTGCCCGTATCAGCTACCGTCTGTCACGGCTGTACGGCATCATGCAGGAGAACCGGCGGAAGGTGGATGAGGAACGGCAGGAGCTGCAGATGCTGGTATCGGACGTTTCCCATCAGGTGAAGACGCCGGTAAGCAACCTGAAAATGGTGACAGACACGCTGCTTTCAAAGTCTGTCACAGAAGAAGAGCGGCGGGAGTTCCTGCAAGGCATCCGGAACCAGACGGACAAGCTGGAATTTCTTTTCCAGGCCCTTGTGAAGACCTCCCGGTTGGAAACTGGGGCGATACGGCTGGAAAAGAAAGACGCCCCTCTGATTGATACGCTGGCGATGGCCTTAAGCGGCATTGTATATGCGGCGGAGAAAAAGAATATTTCCGTTACAGTGGACTGCCCGGAGAATCTTTGCCTTTCCCACGACAGCAAATGGACGGCAGAAGCGGTGTTCAATCTGCTGGACAATGCGGTGAAATATACTCCGGCTGGAGGCGCTATCCGGGTCTTTGTAGAACAATGGGAAATGTATGTAAAACTGAGTGTGTCTGATACTGGCAAGGGTATTTCCGAGAGCAATCAGGCCGCTATTTTCCGGCGCTTCTATCGTGAGGAAGAAGTACACGAACAGCAGGGCGTGGGTATTGGCCTGTATCTGACCCGCGAGATTGTAACACGGCAGGGCGGCTATATCAAGGTAACTTCGAAGCCGGGACAGGGTTCAGAATTTTCTGTCATGCTCCCTACAAGATAACACATGTCGGACGGCCATTTCTGGCTGTCTGACATAATTTTTTCGCAATAGTGTGCCGACAAAGCTGCCAGTGGCAGGTTTTCGGTTGAAATGTCCGATTCTTGTAACATTTCAGCCGTATTTTTTATGCCACTTCGGACATTTCTGTGACATTTGACCTTTATTATGTCTTTATCAATTAAGAAAAGGAGCATTTGATTATGAATGTATTACAAACAATCGACCTGAAAAAGTATTATGGCAGTGAACCCAACATCACCCGTGCCCTGGATGGCGTCAGCCTGTCAGTAGAACAGGGTGAATTTGTGGCAATCGTCGGAACGTCCGGCAGCGGTAAATCCACCCTGCTTAACATGATGGGCGGGCTGGATACGCCCACGTCCGGCAATGTGATTGTCCGTGGGGATGAGCTGGCCAAAAAGAATGACGAGGAGCTGACCATCTTCCGCCGCCGCAACATCGGCTTTATCTTCCAGAACTATAACCTTGTCCCGATCCTGAATGTGTATGAGAACATTGTCCTGCCTGTGGAGCTGGACGGAGATGTGGCAGACAAGAAGTTCATGGACGACATTGTGAGGATGCTGGCGTTGGAAGATAAACTGCAGAATATGCCGAATAACCTTTCCGGCGGACAGCAGCAGCGTGTTGCCATCGCCCGCGCCCTGATCACCAAACCGGCCATCATCCTGGCCGATGAGCCCACCGGAAATTTGGATTCCAAGACCAGCGCCGATGTACTGGGGCTTTTAAAGCGTACCAGCATGGAGTTTAACCAGACCATTGTCATGATTACCCACAACAACGAGATTGCCCAGCTTGCTGACCGGATCGTAAGGATTGAGGACGGCAGGATTGTGGAGTAGGGGGGTGGCAGATCATGACATGGCCTTTTGAGAATGATACCAGCGCTATCATTAAAAAATTAGCGACTGCTCAATTAAAGAAAGAGCGTTTGAAGAAAATTTTTACGGTTACTGCAATTTCATTGGCAACATTTTTGATGGCATCCGTATTGCTTCTGGTTTCTGGAATTATCACAGTGAACCAAAATGGAGGCAATCATATAACAGGGTCCTATCATGCGCTTATTTCCGGCATAGAAAAAGAACCATACCAAAAATTGTCTGATGATGTGCGGGTGGATTTATGCGGATTGATAGCTTCCATTGGCAGTGTGAAATCTGGAAATGACCGCCTTAATATTTCGTATTCCAACAATGATGCACTTACATTAAATGGGCTGTCTGTTGACCAGGGGAAAATGCCAGAGAAAGAGAATGAAATACTGATTGAACAGGAATACTTAATCCGGCAGAAGATAAATGCTAAAATTGGAGATACCATTCGATTGCCAGACCCAAACAACGGCGAAGAAAAATCCTTTCTTATAACAGGATACCTGAAAACAGGGGCGAAAGGCACTGACCGTTCCTTATATGCGGCTATGGTTTCTGAAGAATACTTCTTAGAAATGGATGGATGGGATAACTTTTCACCGGCAGTAATGCTCCGTGTAAATTTAGATGCGGGCTCTGGGGATGTAAAAAACTTAATATCAGAGATAGCGGCTGATGCAGGCTGTAAGGCGGCTCCTTCTTATAATGAAGCGTATCTGAACCTTAGCCAGCCTTCGGCATTGATGGTTCTGGCGGCTGTTGCCGGGCTGGTTGTTATCGTGATCGCTGGTGTTTTGGTTATATACAACATTTTTTATATTTCCATTATCAATTCCATTAAACAATATGGACAGCTCCGCACAATAGGTATGACAGCAAAACAGATTCAAAGGCTTGTTCTCAGAGAGGGGACTTTGCTGATGCTGCCTGCAATTCCGATTGGACTGATTGCGGGAATTGCAGTGGCTTATCTTTTAATTCCACATGGATTTGGGTTATGGAATGTGCTATGGATATGCCCGGTTGTTGTTGCGTTGACCTATGCCACTGTACGCCTGTCCATCAAAAAGCCTGCTAAGATAGCCGCGGCCGTTTCACCTATAGAGGCTTCCCGCTATGAACAAAATAATCAACCGAAAGGTAAACATAGGCAGCACAAGCTAACGCCGGGGTCTTTGGCAGTCAACCAGGTTTTGCGTTATAAGAAAAAGAATATACTGACAGCCGCCTCCCTTGTCCTGACTGGCGTCCTGCTGTTAGGTTTATCCTCTGTCCTTTCTTCTATCAATGCAGAAGATATGTCTTTATCCGGATTTGCAAGAGGACAGTTCGTTTTAAAGATCTCGAATCAGGAGCTGATGGAAAATCCTTTGGAGATTTTGCAGGGTTCAAGCCCTTTTACGGAGGAAGTGGAAAAAGAACTCTCGCAATTATCAGGTGTGCAAAAGATCATGAACGATCAGCACCTCCCAGTTTCCTATGATCTGCAGGCCCTGGAATCAGATGCTGAAATTGTAGGATTTGAGAAAGCAGATATGGCTTTGCTGCAAAGCTGTCTCTTAAATGGAAACCTATCAGATTATGGGCAAATGGCATCTGAGGATCAGATGGTGATTGGCAGGCCGGGTGACTTTGAGAAGTATTTTGGCATTCATCCAAAAGTCGGCTCGTCTGTAACGCTGAAGATTTTTGATGGGCAGCATACGGAGAACCTGGAATTTGAGATTGCGGCAGTCCTTGACGAAAGTAAAATTGGAAATAATGGCGATAAAATAGATATGCTGTTATTGCCGGTTGATTCCATGCAAAAAATCGCACACAGCAATCTAACATATCAGTATGTGATTCGTGTAGAGGATTCTTTTGAACAGCAGGCAGAAAATGAAATAGACCAGATTGTATCAGATAATCCACGACTGAGTGTGGATTCACTTTCTGCTGCGATTGCCCAGAATGAAAACTTCCTGCAGGGGACACAGTTAGCCCTTGCGATAACCATTGTCTTAATTGGCTGTTTTTCTGTGATGAATTTGTTGAATACGACTTTGACGGGAATTATCGTAAGGCGCAGGGAATTTTCTCTCATGCGTTCCGTGGGAATGTCCCAAAAACAATTATCCGTGATGGTCCATAAAGAGGGACTGATCGTAGTCGGCATGGGACTTGTATTATCTGTGATAATTGGTGGAGGAATTGGATATGTTCTTTGCTCATTTTTGAAAAACAGCCTAATGAACTATTTGAATTATCAATTTCCATTTGGTATTACAATCTTGAACTGTGCGATTATTATTTTATGTAGTGTGCTGATTACAACAGGGGCCTTAAAGCAGCAAAGCAAGTCATCCATGATGGAAGCTCTGCGATAATAGAAGGAGGTGGCAGACCATGACATGGCCTTTTGAAAATGACACCGGCGCCGTTATAAAAAAGCTGGCAAAACGGAATTTAAAAACAGATAAAAGCAGGAACATACTCATTATCATAACGATTGCATTAGCTGCCTGCCTGGTCATGGCAACAACCCTGTACTTTTTTGCGTCCCAGCGTGCATCATTAAATGATGCGGCGGGGCGCTATCAGGCAGTCATTGATGAAGTTGACAATGACATGGTCACAAAATTGGCAGATGATGACAGGGTGCAGGTCGGCGTGAGCAACTTATTGGGTTTGGTTTCCTATGGAGATTATAAATTAACCGTCCGTTCCATGGATGAGACACTGATGAAATTAGCAAAATATCCCGATTTGGAGGGGACATTACCGGAATCTATAAATGAAATTGCTGTCACAAAGGCATTTCTTAACAGGGCCGGATTATCTAAGTCCGTAGGTGATACGGTGTCGCTGGATTTAGGGGACGGGGAAAAAGAATACATTTTATGCGGCATTTTGCCTGTGGAAGATTCAAATTATTCTGTATATGTATCGCAGCCCTATATTGAAAATAAGGCCGGTGCGCCGGCTTATTCCGCCTATGTCCGGCTGAATGGGTCTGACGGCTGGTCGAAATCGGCGATACAGGCAGAATTATCGGCATTGTGCGGCGAACTGGGGATACGGCCGGAGAAAATGCAGTTTTCAACCTATTATTTTTCCCTGATTGAGCAGCGGGGCAGCCAATATGTGGCCATAATCGCATTCATCAGCCTTATTGTTGCCCTGCTATGTACCCTTGTTATTTATAGTTTGTTTTATGTGTCCATAACCAGAAAAACAAATGAATACGGAAAGCTGCGGACGATTGGAATAACAGGCAGACAGATGAAACGGATTGTTTTCCGGGAGGGCTTTTCCCTTTCTGTAATAGGGATACCGATTGGAATATTAGCTGGTGCAGCAGCAGGATATATTCTTGTTCCCGACGGTTGGAACACCCTGATGGTATTCGCGATAGCCGCCATCACAGCGTTATTCATGTATCTATGCGTTATGGTTGCTGTAATTAAACCAGCCAGGACTGCAGCCCGTGTTACCCCGATTGAAGCAGTTCGTTATGCGGCTGACCATAACGATGTGGCATTCAGGCAGACAAAATCGCTGCACCGTTCCTTATCAGCGAAAAATTTAGCTTTTCTTAATTTCGCAAGAAACAAAAAGAAAACAGCTTTAACGGTTTTATCATTAGGCGTATGCGGTGTCCTGCTTATGTCAAGCTCTGCATATTTTAATTCGATTGACCCCTTGGCGATGGCGTGCAGAAGTTTTCCTTATGGGGAAATCCGTCTTGAATTAGGCGATTACGGGCCGCAGGCACATGACAGCGAACAATATTTGGAGCTTCAAAAATTAGGCCTCCTTACGGAAGATTTCATGGAATCAATCCGGGGCATAGACGGCGTGGAAGAAGTAAAAACATATCAGGGAACGGTCCTGGATCTCCATATGCCAACGGGAGACCGTGAACCGGTTGTTTCGGAAGGCTTTACCCCGGATTCCGGGAAAATGCTGGAACAATATCTGGTTGAAGGTACGGCAGATTTGCAGGAGCTTCTTAATAACAATGGCATTCTCATTGAAAACGGCCCGCATTGGGAAGAAACATTCGGCTGGGATGTGTCTGTTGGGGACGAGCTTCAGATTGAAGCCGGAGGCCAGACAAGGAAAGTAAAAGTGATGGGAATTGTGGATGCGGATATCCCATACGGCGGATATGATACCCTGTTTATTCCTTTGGAAATGCTGTCAGAAATTGTGCCAGCGGAGAATCTCAACTATCAATTCATCGTAGATACAGACGACAATAAATGGGAGGCAGTAAAAGATGAGATCCAAAAAATAATACCGCGGGCTTCCCGTCTCTATGTCAGCACATTAGACGAGTGGGTCGGGGCATATAGGGACAAACTGTTAAATTACCGTATCCCGGTCTATGTTTTCGTTATGTTCATAGGGGTTTTTGGTATTATCAACCTGCTGAACACCCTTATAACAAATATTTTGACCCGGAAGCGGGAACTGGGCGTTTTGCAGGCGGTTGGCCTGAGCAGTAGACAGCTTTCCAAAATGCTTTTGACCGAGGGGTTGTTTTATACATTTTGGGTACTGCTTATTTCCGTGTCGTTTGGAACCCTTATGGGGCATCTCCTTTGTACGGTCTTTAGCGCAATGAGCCTTTTTGGAAAAGTAAGCTATCATTTTCCGGCGCTTGAAATGTTCAGCTTTTTTCTGTTGATGCTTGCCGTTCAGATGCTTTTCTCATATTTGTCGATCCGGCAGATAAAAAAGCGATCTTTGGTAGACCAGATACGGGAATTATCATAGATATTTTTGAAAATGAGAAATATGGAGTAAGGAGATGATAGATTATGACATGGCCTTTTGAAAATGACACCAGTGCCGTTACCCGCAGGTTATCAAATGCCCGTATTGGACAGAACCGTTTCAGGAACCGTCTGATTGGGATCATTATCTTTATGGCTGCGGCCATTATGGCATTTGTTTCTTCTTATGCTTTTAACATTACAAATGAATATGCGGCATCGACTGCATATCAGGGGATTTTCCAGAACCTTTCAAAGGAGAATATCTCTTTGCTGAAAGAAGATTCCCGTATCCAAAATATGGGCATATACCAGTCTGTCGGTATGACAGAGCAGAAGAACGGCATCACAATGGGTATGGTATGTTCTGATGAAACAACTATGCAGCTCTCCAACATCACACTGGTGGAAGGATGTATGCCCCAGGCGGCGGATGAACTGCTTGTGGAAAAGGGATATATAGAAACCCTGAACCTGAAAGCGGGGATTGGTGACACAATATCCCTTCATTACCGCAATCAGGAAAGCCGCCAGTTAGAAACAAACGATTTCCGGATTACAGGTTTTATTCAGACAACCGCTGAGAATGACAGAGACAGGGTTGCGTATAACGCGATTGTCTCACAGGATTTTGTGCGGGAAAACCCTGCCCTTTCTGCCGGGCCTGCAGCAGCAATGATTTCTGTCCGTGATACTGCCAAATATACAAATCAGGAACTGAAAGACCTGGTACGGACGATTGGTCTGGACTGCGGAATATCTGCAGACAATATTCAGGTAAATAATTTATACATCGACAGTAATAACATGTCAAAAGAGACGGTACTGACGGTTTTACTCGTTGGGCTGGTCCTAATTGGTGTATGTTCCCTGGTCGTCTACAATATATTTTATATTTCCGTGATAAATAATGTAACTTCCTTTGGACAACTGCGCACAATTGGCACTACAAAGAAGCAGATCAAACAGATTATTTCAAGGGAGGGAAATTATCTTGCACTTCATTTTATTCCATTTGGGTGTATTGCAGGTGGAATGCTGTCCTTTCTGATAGACCGGAGCGCTTTTTTGCTGTTTCCTGATATTATAACTTCGTTTTTGTCAGGAATCGTTGTATTTGTCTGTGTAAGGCTGTCTATTTTGAAACCGGCGAGGATTGCCATGTCAGTTTCGCCTGTGGAAGCATTCCGTTATAGCGGTTATAGTGGAACAAAAAAGAGGAAGAAGAGTGGGAAACGTCTTACACCGTTTTCACTTGCAGCAATGAACCTGTCCCGTAACAGGAAGAAAAGCATATTGACCTTTGCTTCGCTGGTCTTGAGCGGAATGCTGTTTGTAGGCATTTCTTCCCTGCTGACTTCCCTTGATCCTGAACAAAGGGCAAAGCAGAGCTTTCCTTATGAGGGAAGCTATGTGGTAGAACTGAACCGGGCGCTGGTCACGCCTACGTTTTCCCTTACGCAGCTGCAGGAAGACAATCTTCTGACAGATGAATTGGAAAGCCATATTTTGTCGATTGAAGGGGTAGATGAAATCATCCGCCAGCAGGAAATATGTGTCAGGATAGATGGAATGGAAACAGCAATCCGGAGTATGAATAGAGAAGATTATAAAGAATTAAAGGACAGAGTAATGGCAGGGGAGCTGCCGGATTGTGACCATACAGGGGAAAACTCCCTTATCATTAACATGGGAAGCCCGGAATTGGAATATCTGCATAAGGACTATGATGTAGGCGATACCGTCACTTTTTCACAGACAGGAGATATTCCGCAAAGCAGCCTTACTTATACAGTATCTGCTGTTATTTTTGACAGAGACAGAGCTGCCAGCTTTATCCTTCCGGCGGGTGAAATGAAACGGATGGTCCCCTATAATGCAAACAGTGCGTTTGTGATTCGGACAAAGACAGACAGTCATGCTGAAATTGAGAGCGAATTACATTCAATGGTTTTGGCAAGCGATACTTTGCGCCTGAAGACATTAAAAGATATGACAATGCAATATAAAAGTGTTTTCAGCACAATTTCCATTGCGGCATATGCACTCTTAGCGGTTATTGTTATGTTCAGTATCATCAACCTGGTCAATACCAGTATGACAAATATCATTTCCAGAAGGAAGGAAATGGGATTGTTCCGGGCAGTTGGTTTAGGCAACAGACAGCTGTATCATATGATAGGCTTTGAAAATGCATTTCAAACGCTTGGCAGTTTTGCCGCCTCCCTTATCTGCGGTCTGGGAATTGGAAAAGCAATTTGCTCTGCTGTGGGGAACGTGCCCGGATTTAGCTTTGTAAATTACACTTTCCCTGCTGTACCGGTTCTCTTATATGTTTTATTGGTTTTTATGCTTCAATTAGCACTTACAAAATGGGCTGGCCTGTATTGTAGAAAAGATAGTGTGGTGGAGCAGCTCCGTGTGACGGAATAGGAGGTGGAGGACATGACATGGCCTTTTGAAAATGACACCGGCGCCATTGTGAAGAAACTGGCGAAGCGCAGCCTCTCAAGCGAGAAACGCCGGAACCTGATGGTGGTGGTCGCCGTCGCTCTGGCGGCGTTCCTGGTTTGCCTGTCAGCGGTCATATCCGTCTCAGTTGCACAGATCCAGCGTAATCAGGTGGCTGATACCTATGAAGCGGTTTTTGACGGCATGGATGAATCCGGGGTTGCGGCTCTGAAGGAGCTGCCGGAGTTTGCCCGCGTGGGTGAATACTATTTACTGGGGCAGGAGCATTCCAAGCAGGGATACAATGCCTCCTATGTGTACTGCGACAGTGACATGGTGTATATTGCCCGCAGCCAGATGGAGCTGGTAAAAGGAGAACTCCCGGCACAGGCAAATGAAGTCGCTGTCAGTGAATATTTTCTTTCCGCTTACGGCTCGAATGCTAAAATTGGTGAGACGGTTCGATTGGATACCGAGAGTTTTCATGGAGACTATACCGTGACCGGAATCCTGTCTAATGTGGGAGAAAAGGAAGCGAATCTATGTGCCGTTGCTGTTTCTAAAGAGGCCTTAACACAGTGGGTCGGATTTGAGCCTTACGGGTACCGTGCCTATGTGCATTTCAAAAATGACAGGCAGTTTGACCAGGAAACCATGGCTGCCCACTGCCGGGAGATTGCTGCGCAGTTTGGCTCTGCGCATGTAGGGATGAACAGCAATTATTTTGCTTCTAATTCAAAGTCCATTGACTTTGTAACCATTTTCAGTATATCTGCCCTCGTGCTTGCCGGCGGATATGTAGTCATCCAGAGTATATTCCGTATTTCTGTGAACGACAAAATACAAAGCTATGGACAGCTCCGTACCATCGGCGCAACACCGAAACAGATTCGGCGCATTGTGAAAAAGGAGAGCCGACGGCTGGGCGGCATTGGGATCCTGATCGGCATCCTGCTGGGCGTGGGCGGCGGCCTGCTCCTGTTTCCAAAAGGTTTCCATGGGGGGTATTATGGGGTAGCTGTACTTCTGACCGTGGTGGTCTGTTGGGTCATGGTATCTGTCTCGGTTCGCAGACCGGTCAAAATAGCTGCCAACATTTCACCGCTGGAGGCAATGCGTTTTTCAGCAGGTCAGGAAAAGGTACACAACAGAAAGAAATACCGGAAACTAAGTCCCGTATCCATGGGATTTGCAAATTTTGGACGCGACCGCAAAAAGTCAGTGAGCATTGCAGTATCCTTAAGCCTGGGCGGAATCCTTCTTCTGGTGGTATCCTCCATGGCCCTGGCACGCTCACCGGAGCAGGCCGCAAGGCTGTTTTTCCCGGACGGGAATTATAAGATATATCTGTCCTCAGAGCAGCCGGAGGAAGAGGTTATGGCTGCCGGCAATCCGCTGGATGAAGAACTGAAACAGGAAATTCTTTCTGTGGACGGGGTGAGGTCTGTGCTGGTCACCCGCCGATCCCTGCACGCAAAATTCGGGCTCCCTGAAAGTGCCGAGGCCGGTATGTGCGACATGCTGACGGACACAAACCGTATGGATGTGGAAGCGGCACTGGTATCCGGCGCCATGCCGGCGGATGCCCACAGTATCCTTCTGGGCACAAACTATCAGAAGCATCATGCTGATATGGATGTTGGTACCGCCATGGAACTGACCCTGGGCCAGAAAACCGTGACAGTTACCATTTCCGGACTGTTTGACACGGCGAAGACGACAAACGGACATGGCGCGCTTGCCATGGATTCCGTAGCCCTGTTCGCGCCGGAAGGCCTGTTTCTTGACCTGCATCCCGAAATCGAAAGCTTTGACTATTCCTGGAGCATTGCCAGTGACCCGAAAAAAGCAGAGTCTGTGGAAAGCAGCCTGCAGGAGATTGTATCCGGCCGCAGCAATCTTGGACTGGATACCATAGAGGCGCATATCGAATATGAGAAAATGCAGAGCAGCATTATTTTTGGCAGCCTGCAGGCTCTTTCCTGGCTGGTCTTCCTGTTTGGTGTCGTCAATCTGATCAATACGACACTTTCCAACCAGATGTCCAGAAAAAAGGAGAACAGTATTCTGCGTTCCATTGGCCTGACCGGGAAGCAGCTATGCTGGATGAATATCATTGAGGGGATGTGCTATGCATTTTTTGCGGCGCTTACAGTCCTGATTCTGGGGCTGCCGCTTTCCGTGGCAGTCTGTGCGGAAGTAAGTAAAAAATCCTTTGCCGGTACAGTTGTCCCATACCAGTTCCCGTTCCTGCAAATGGGGTTGTTCCTCCTTGTGCTGTTTGGCATGGAGGCGATCCTGTCTGTCTGGATGGTGCGCAGGCAGAAAAAGCAATCCCTGATAGAGCAGATGCGGGCGATGGAGTGATTCCGATGGAGGGATTGATCGGTTTTTATTCAGCATTTCACAGCAACAGGTAAACATTTCACAGCAATCAAATTGTTTTGGCGTTTCCGACAGGCTATAATAAAATGTCTGTCTATGGCAGCGGCAAAAGTATATCTTTTGCCGCTGGCGATATAATGACGAGGAGGTGGCGCATTGATCCGTATTGCAATCTGTGATGATGAAAAACATATGTCTGAGCATATAAGGTCAATGGTCTCTGATTTCTTTCGTAAAAAGAACCGGGAGATCAGCCTCCGTATGTTTTCCAGCGGCGAAGAGCTGCTGAACTACAATGGGCAGATCGACATCCTGTTTCTGGATATCCAGATGAAGGACATGGACGGCATGGAGACGGCAAGGAGACTCAGGGCGGATCAGTTCCGGGGCTTTTTAGTCTTTATTACGGTACTGAAAGAGATGGTGTTCCAGTCTTTTGAGGTACAGGCCTACGATTATCTGGTCAAGCCGGTGGATGATAAGCAGTTTGAAAAGACGATGGACCGCCTTTACGCTTCCATGCAGAACGCCAGCGAAGACAGCCTGCTGGTGCAAAAGGGATATGAGGGGCGCATCATCCCAAAGGATGAGATTGTCTTCTGTGAGATTATAGACCGGAAAATATATCTGAACCTGGCTTCCGGCGAGGTTGTTGATTATTATGAACGGATTGAAAATCTGGAAACAAAGCTGGATAACCGTTTTTACCGGTGCCACAGGAGCTATCTTATCAATCTGAAACATTTAAAAGGCTATAAAAACGGGACGGCCTGTATGGATAATGGCAAGGAGATTCCCGTATCACGGCTGCGGAGCAAGGAGTTCTCCGGCGTTGTTCTACAGTATATGAAGAACATTTGAGAATTTTAGATATGGGGGCTGGTAACATGGCTGAGTACTTAGATTTTTTCAATATATATGTGATAGGCCTCATTGAGGGAACCTTTCAGTTTTATTTTATGGCAAAAATCCTGAAAAAGAAACTTTTGCCCCCGTTTTATTTCCTGTTTGGAGTATGTGCGGTGATTGTCACCCGCTTTCTTTCCGTTGGCACGGTGACCGGCTTCGTGGCGATGGTATTTCTTCTTACGGTATGTGGGATCTTGGTCTGCCATGCGGATTTTAAGTCTTCCCTTCTGTATGCAGCCCTGACAACTGAAATCATGCTGCTCTGCTATGGGATTGTGAAATCTCTGATAGGCCTGTTATACGCATGGCTGCCAAATTTTTTCTATGATACGGCCGGTATTGCGGCTATGCTGACCAGTGAGGCTGCGTCACTTTTGCTGACAGGGGTTTGCTATTATATGGTGTATCGCTATTTTTCCGACTATACCGCATCGGAAATGCAGCAAATGTTTCTGGTTTTCATTCCGGTCCTGATGATCTTTATTATGAGTGAGTACATTAATACGCTTTCATTTGATTACCAGTTTGTAGTCTTAGAGGAGGATGGATCTTTCGAGTATCTGCTGAGTCACTGGCAGCTGCTTGCAATGCATCTTTTGGGACTTTTAAGCTTGTTCTGCATTCTGTTCTCTTATAAGAAGCTGCAGCAGAATTTCCGTCTCAGCACTGAAATTTCACTGCTGGAACAGGAAGAACATTCCCTGAACCAGTATGTGGAGGAAGCGAAGACACGTTACGATGAAACAAAGTCCTTCCGCCATGACATCAGGAACCACATCGCAGTGGTGAAAAATCTTCTGCAGAGCGGGAAACTGGAAGAAGCGGTAAGCTATATGGAAGATATGGACGATATGGCGGAAAAAATGTCATTCCCCTGCAGTACCAATAACCCGGTAGTGGATATTTTGGTGGGAAACAAGCTGGGGATTGCCAAAAGCATGGGGATCGATGTGGACTGTTCCCTCCTTCTGCCATATCCCTGCAGCCTTAAGGACATTGATATCTGCATTATCCTGTCAAATGCACTGGACAATGCGATTCAGGCAGTAAAAAGGCTGGATGCCGGTATGGAAAAATATATCCATGTGTCCGGGCGTATCCAGGGAGATTTCCTTATGATGGAAATAGAAAACAGCTTCCATGAGAAAGGCGCGTTCAAAAAAGGGACAGGCCTGTCAAACGTAAAGAAGGTGGCTGAAAAATATGGCGGCGCCATGAGTATAGAGGCACAGGAGAATAAATTTGTCCTCCATGTGCTGCTGATCATTTCACAGCACCCAGAAGGTATCCCACAGCAAATGGATTAACGCGTTACTTTCTACAGCCGAAAAAAGAAAAAGGAAGCTGTCTGTAGGGGCGGCTGCCTGACAATATCAAATTGAAGGAGGAACGTGCTTATGGCAATGCAGGTGAATGGAAACTATGAACATTCCAGAACCGACTACGCAGAAAGGGTGAAGGAAAAACAGGCCGCCGAGAGGGCGAAGGAAGCAAAGGAAGCCGAGAAGGCTGCAGAGGAGAAAAAATCCGGCAGGCTGTCCGAACCACAGGACGAATACATCAGCAGTGAAAAGTCGGGAAAAAAGCCTACGGGACTGTACCGGGTAGGCCAGGACGAGAACGGCAACCGGAAAATCTTTTTTGATGACCCGAAAGCTGACCATGCAGATGGAAAGGATGACCGTTCCGGGGAAGGCGAAGATGGAAAAGGGCCGAAGGTAAGCGGGGGCGGCCAGGGAAAGCCGGCGGAGAAATGTGTCACGAATACCGATAAGGTTGACAGGGAAATCAAGAAGCTGAAAGAGAAAAAGCAACAGTTGGAACAGCAGATCCAGTCAGCTTCCGGAGATGAAAAGAAGATCCGGGAACTGGAGAAAAAGCTGGCGCAGGTAGAAAACGAGTTAAGCCAGAAAGACAATGATACCTACAGGCGGCAGAATGCTTCTGTATCTGAAGTATCAGAATAAAAGAGATTTGGATTTTTAGTGTGGTATCAATACCGGGAGATGGTGGCAAATGCGCACTGTTTTCCGGTATTTTTGAAATGGCAGCATCATTCATGACAATACATTACAATAAAATCTTCTTTTAGATTTTATTGTAGAAGACTCGCGAAGCGTGGATTCTATTGTATGAATTTCTTAAAAAGTATTGTGGCAGGAAGAATTCAAAGGAGGGACTTTTTATGCATACGAAAACAATGGAAGGCCTTGCAGGGGCAAGTATGAATATGAAGTTACTGAATACGCCTTTCCGCGTCTATAAAGACGCAGAGCGGAGAGGTGATACAGCCGTTATGGAACGGGCAATGGGATATGTCGGTGAATTTGCGGATAAAGCGGAGGATTATCAGAAGAAAGCCGAAAAAGGAATGGAGGAGGATGCAAAGGAAGCGAGGGAAAAAGCGAAGACGGAGCAGGAAAATGCCATCAGGAAGCGCAAGGAAGAGCGCGAGGAGCTGGAAAAGAGGATAGCGGAAAGCCGGAAAGAGGATACGGATACCGTCAGCATCAGCGAAAATGGGAAGGCCGCATTGGACGGAAAGACCGATTCGGTTCAGACTGGTGCAGACAACGGCATCCCTGTGGAAGAGACAGCGGATGCTATTAAGATGGAACCTGTAATCTATACGAAAATCGGGGAAGCCTCGAAATCGGAATCTGGCATAAATATTTCTGTTTCAGTATAGATGCTGTCATCGGGTTGTTTTGAATGATAAAAGATAATCCCTGGCAGCGAAGCTGCCAGGGTGCCTGATTACCAGTAAAATGGGGACATATCTGCGGTGAGAAACGCTGACATTAAGAAAGCGCAGTCACCAATGGTATTCGTATTAGGTGGAGATAAACGGTTGGAATGGATCCGGCCGTTTGGATTGTTTAGATTGGAGAAGAAAATGAATAAGAAAAAGTGGACCCGTATCGTGTCGATTTATTCGGTGATATATACAGCAATTACATTGTTAAGCAGCGTTTTGTATCTTTGTAACGGCGTATATGAAGACCCAAGCGGTAACTGGCACGAATTAGACAGGGCTATGATTCTCCTGATCGGGATAGCAGCATTTGAGTTATGTACGAATCTGCCTGTTAAGCCTTTGGCTCTCAGATATTTGATTGCGTATATTCCCTCTCAGATGTTGGCGTTCGCCTATGTCTGGTTCAGCGGACTGCGGGAACCTTTGGCGAAAACTGCATACAGAGATATTTGGATTAACTTTACGGGTCTTTTTGTGCTGTTATGTATCATCAATACTGTCGTTTATGTTTTTAAGAAAAAAAGAGGACAGGAAGGAAAAGGGAAAAAGGAATGACAGAGGCTGTTCATAAATTTATTCCGATTTTTGTAGGATTACTTCTTATACTGCGCGGTTTGCTTTGGATTGTCGATGGAAAAAATGGAAACAGGAGAAGCTGTTTCTTTGGCATAGCAGCCATTGTGGTAGGAATCATCATGTTCGTAACCGTGTTTTTTCAGGTTCTGTAAAGCGGGACAAAAATTCAGAAAGTTCTGAATTTTTGTAATCATTAGAGAGGAGAATGGCCATGAGTAAATATAACGCTTTGTGGGAATATGTGCAGAAAAGCGGAAAAGAATCTTTTCAGTTGACTTTTGAGGAGATCCAGGAGATTGCAGGGATACCGATTGACCACTCTTTCCTGAAATATAAGAAAGAGCTTGTGGAATATGGCTGGGAGGTCGGAAAAATATCCATGAAAGAGCAGACAGTATTCTTTCATAAGGATGGCTGATTACCTCCGTTTTCTGGGAAACACAAATTACAACCGGTATCCTGGGAGGTAATCATATGGCGGATATGCTTGTTAAACTATACAATATACCCCATTCACATGATATAGAAGAAAGTTTATTGAAAAGTGGCATCAGAATCAAAAAAGCATTGGCGCCTGACAGGAGCAGGATTATCGCTTTCGCCAGGACATGTGCAAAAGATGATTATTCAGATGAAGTACAGGCCGCTTTTTCTAATAACCCTGTCACCTGTTATATTGTGACCAGAGAAAAGGAACTTATCGGTTTCGCATGTTATGAGGCGACAGCCAGAAATTTTTTCGGCCCTATGGCTGTGTTGGAAAGTGAAAGAAAAAAGGGTGTAGGAAGAGCCTTGCTGTTTAAGTCTCTGGAATCCATGCGGGAACTTGGCTATGCGTATGCCATTATTGGATGGCCCACAAACTCTGCCGTCAGCTTTTATAAAAAATGTGTGGGCGCAATTATGATTGATGAAAAATCTTTTGGTGTATATAAACGAATGATTGAGATTGATGAATAAAGCAAGGAGCCTTCGTAATGGAAAGCTTCACCGATGCATTGAATCAAAGAAATTTAGAGAAAATCAGGGTATGGAGGCTTGTTCTATGTTAAAGAAGCTGAACGGAATTTTGAATATACTGATTTGCTCATTTATTGGAGCTTTTGCAGGGTATGTAATCTATGTATGTCTGGATTACAGGACGCATCCTGGGTTATATGATATGCAATCGGCACCATGGTACACAGGCATTTTGTATTATGGCATATATACGATTGTTCCTTTGATAATAGCCATTATCCTAAAGCTGTTCCTTTGGAGAAAGTTAAAACAGCAAAAGAAAGAAGAATGAAAAGAGGAAACATCTATGCTCAATGCAGGAAGCAGAATAGTAAATAATTGGATATATCCACTTGACAATGGGTATGTGCTGATTGATACAGGGTATGAAAGCGGATTTGCACTTTTTAAAAAGCAACTGGCAAAGATGCAAATATCCCCTCAACAGATACGATATATTTTTTTGACACACGCTCACGATGACCACGCAGGTTATCTGAATGAAGTACTTTCGGAATGCCCTGACCTCCAAATCGTTATGAGCGACAAAGCATTAGAAAGATTATATAGAGGGCAAAACTCTTTTCATGGCGGTTGCACAACTAAGATTGCCTTGTTCTTTTGTTATTTAATGAAGTTCGTTGGCAAAGGTAAGCATTTGTTTCCCTCAATAAAGCAAGAATATCAATGTAGATGTATTCAAGTGACCGAACAAAACCGTAAGCAAGTGGAACTTTTACTGCAAGGAAAAATTATTGATACTCCCGGTCATACCGCCGATTCTATCTCTCTTTTGCTAAATGACGGCTCTCTATTCTGCGGTGATGCTGCTATGAATGGTTTGCCAAGTTTACACAGAATAACCATTTGGGCAGAGGACAAAACGGCTTTTCTGCAATCATGGGAGACAATCATTGCCGTTAGACCGAATCTGATATATCCGGGACATGGCAGGCCGTTTGCATATGGTGATCTTAAAAAAAAATCTAAATCGGGCAAAAAGTATGGAATTGTTACCGATTCAATAACTTCCAGTTTATCGGGAGTTTGCCGAGAATGAGAAATCGGAATTGCTGTAAGATTTTCGTACTGCAAGGAGAAATTGTGATGGCGAGATACACAAATAAGTTGAAACTCACATTATGGGTTTCTGTTGTATATGTTTTATCGTTTATATGCTATGTACCTACATTGCTAGAACAAAACGGAATTATTATTCCCAATATATTGTTATACGTAAAATACTTATATGTGTGCATCCCCTCGATAGCTGCTGTTTTTCTGCTGATTTGCGAGCAGAATGTCAAGGTGTACTTTTTACAGATGTTTTCAGGGAAGATAACGGCCAAACATGTTTTGATATGGGCTGTATGTATGGCTGCGGGGATATTCTGTTCTTATTGCTATTCGCTTATAACGGGAGTGAACGTAAATATTTATTTGTCATCAGCATCACTATTGGCAAACTGTATATATCTGCTGATAACAGCACTTGTTGAAGAAATAGCATGGCGGGGATTTTTGCTTGAACGGTCGCCTTTTAAGAAAAAAATCATCAGCGTTATATTTGTTGGCGCTGTCTGGGCAGTGTGGCATATGCCAATGTGGATAATCAGAAATTCATTAAGTTTTGGACAGATTGTTTGGCTCTGTATATGGACAGTAATTGTTTCTGTCGGTTTGGGAATGACCTATTACCAATGCAAAAATATTCTGCTTACTACTATGATACACGCAGCCTTTAATATCTGCTATTTGGCACCAATGCAATATAATGTTGTTATATTGGCAATTGTAATTTCTGCTGGCACTCTGTTATATAAAAAATCGGCAAAAAAGTTTTTTGATTGACAAATTCCATTTGACAGGAAGTTGCATATGAAAAAGAAATTGGTGCTGATGGAGGTAGCTATATATGGAAAGAAACATAAAATGCAAACCAACTAATTTATGCATGATAATCTTCATGCTTTGCTTGTCTGTAAGGTTTGTGGAATACTTTCTAATTGAAACAGACAAAACAGCTATTGGAGAAAATGTGCTCCATAAAGTTGTTGGGATTATCTTATTGGCGCTGGTATTGAAAAAGGTAAATCATACATGGGGTGATATCGGATTTCAAAAAAACGGCTTGGTAAGCGGTATTTTGAAAGGCTTGTTATTGGGAACCGTTTGCTTTGCCGTTTCGTTTGGGTTGGAATTGGCAATTTCAGTTCTGCAAGGCAATCCTGCGCATTTGGAAATCTATATCAGCAGTTTTTCTTTAACCGGCTCGCAGATCAAAAATACGGATTTTGTTTTCTTTCTGTTATGCGTACTGTTCAATGTTATCAACGTATGGATGGAGGAAGGTGTTTTTCGCGGTCTGTTTATTAAAACGTTTTCTGAAACAAAGCCATTTATGCAGGCGAATTTTATTGCCGCGTTTCTATTTGGTATCTGGCACATTGTAATGCCGATCAGAAGCTATGTGAATGGCGAAATGTCATTTGCGGCAATGCTTCTGATGGCCATCGGTTATATTATCCTTGCCGGAATTATGGGAATCAAATGGGGGCTTCTTTACCGCATTACGGGAAATCTGTGGGCAGGGCTTGGCGACCATTTGTTCAATAATACCGTTGCGACTAATATGCTGCATGTAGTTTCGCAAAATGGCGCAGACGAATTACAAATCGTCCGTATTTTGGTTGCACAGATTATTTCTTTCGTTTTTGTGTTGATGGTTTATTATTACAAGAACAGAAACGGAAACTGATAATTAAAATTTACTAATACGAGGAGATTTGAATGATGAAAAGGAATTTATCACTGAGTTAAATAAAACGATAAATTTTTGATTGTAGAACGAGGAGGAGAAATTCAATGGACGATTTAAAAGAATTAGGGAAACTGATGAAAGAACACCCTGTCATAATTGTTGTAACATTAGCGGCGATGGTTGTAGGCGCAATTTTTGGAGCGGTCGCGTTTTACCAGGGGTGGTTAGGATGAAGGAAGCAGCAAACAGGGGAAAAGGAAAAACGCTCCTGATTTCAGCCGGCATAGAAATCATGCTGATTATCTGCATTATAGCAGCGAATCTAAATCCAACGCCCATACTATATTTTATTTTTTACAATTTCCTGTATGGGCTGGTATTCAGCCTTTTGATTCCGCTGTACTGTTTGTATAAGGAAAATGGAGTACCGGCTTCTGGCAGAGTATTAGCAGAAGTCGGTTTCAAAAAGCCGGGCATACGGCAATGGGTTGTTTTGGCTGCCTTTGTGGTATTTTCCGTTGGAGGGCAGCTTATCCCAAAGATGGCTGTCGGTGAGCAGATCCCCTGGCGCTTGCTGCCTATGGGAATTGTGCCGCTGATTATGACCACGTTTTTTGAGGAATTTTTATTCCGCGGATTTGTGCAGAGCCGGATCGACCAGCAATTTGGATGGGTACCTGCAATTCTGGTTTCCGGGGCAATGTTCTCCCTTTACCATTTGGGCTATCCGGGATTCCGCACCTGGGAGGACATTCTTCTGCTGTTTGCAGTAGGGGCCGGATTTGCGGCTGCATACAAGCTATCTGGTAATAACCTGATGGTATCCTTCTTTGTGAACCTGCCGAATGCTTTTGTTACTTATATGCTGAAATATGAGCAGTTCCCCGTTATGCGTGGCAGTTCCACCATAGCGGCAACTGTCACACTGGTGTTTATTGGGTTGATCCTTTTATTATATCGAAATGCAGATCAAAGGAGGCAATAGAATATGGAACTTGTAAAACTGACACACGAAAATCTTGATAGGGAGCATATCTGCTGTGCGATCTCCAATAACAAAGATATTCAGGTCATGTCCAAAAAGAACTGGCTGAAAGACAGGCTGGACGAAGGGCTTGTATTCTTGAAAGGCAATGTCCGGGGGAAATGCTTCATTGAGTATATCCCTGCGGAATACGCATGGGTGCCCATCGAGGCGGAGGACTACATGTATATTGACTGTCTGTGGATATCCGGGCAGTTCAAGGGGCATGGATACTCGAACCTTCTGCTGGATGCATGTATCAAAGACAGTAAAGAGAAAGGGAAAAAGGGTCTTGTGATCCTGTCCTCCAAAAAGAAAATGGGGTTCCTTTCTGACCCAAAGTATATGAGGTATAAAGGCTTTCGGACAGCGGATACGGCTGAGCCTTATTTTGAGCTGATGTATCTGCCCTTTGAGGAGGATGCTTCCCTTCCCCGTTTCCGGGACAGCGTGGGCAGGCAGAAAGATATGCCGGAAGGATTTGTATTGTATTATACAAACCAATGCCCCTTTACGGCCAAATATGTACCGATACTGGAGGAGATGGCAAAGGCCAGGAACGCTGTATTTCAATCTGTACATATTCAGACCAGAGAGGATGCGCAAAGGTGTCCCTCGCCCTTTACAACCTTTTCCCTTTTCTATGACGGGCAGTTTGTGACACATGAAATCCTGTCGGAGAAGAAATTTGATAAAATTTTAACAGATAAAGGAGTGTGAAAAATGATTCGATTAGTCAGACCAACAGAAGCGATGAAAGAACAGGCTATAGAGTTCAGACAGGAATTTTTTGATCATGGGGAATTTGTCATCAACGGAAGTGAATTATTTGATAAAACGGATGATTACACAGAATGGTGCAGATCCATAGACGCAAATACGAAAGAAGAGACCGTTAATCCGAATTGGGTCATAACAGACACATTCTTTGCCGTTGATGATCAGGATAGAATTGTGGGAATCATTGATTTAAGGCATACGCTGAACGATTTTCTGAAGGATCTCGGCCATTGCGGTTACAGCGTCCGACCGTCAGAAAGAAGAAAAGGCTTCGCTACGGAAATGCTGCGGCAGTTATTGGAGGCTGCCAAAAAGGCCGGTATGAACGAACTGTATCTTTCTGTGGAAAGGAAGAATGAGCCTTCGGTTAAAACAATCACCCGGAATGGCGGAGTCTATGAGCGAAGCTTTGAAATTGATGGAGAACAGGCGGATATTTACAGGATCGCCCTGTCGGAATAGCCATACTGGTACAATGGATACGGCAGAGCTGCAAGCTGCCTGGGGGAAGAATGATAGGATTAAAAAGAGGAAGCGTAGAGCTTTCATCCCATCAGGAGGAATGGGATAAAAATGCCGAAAATGTAATTTTGGAATTGAAGAAACTTTTCGGAAATGCCGCTGTTGATATCCAGCATGTGGGAAGCACTGCGATTCATTCCATTTATGCAAAACCAATTATTGACATTGTGATTGGCCTCCGTGATTTGAATGATATTTCACTTTATATGCAACTGTTGGAAGAACACGGTTTTATTTTTCGTGGTGAAGATGTTGCCGGGCAAATGCTATTTGTAATGGGTGATTTTGAAAAAGATATGCGCACACATCATATCCATGCAGTCAAATGGAATGGGACAGAATGGAAGAACTATATCAATTTTCGGGATTACCTGAATTGCAATCCTGATAAAGCCATGCGATATGATGCCTGTAAGAAAAAACTGGCATTACAATTTCCAGATGACCGAAGAAGCTATACGGAAGGCAAGCAGGAATGCATAGAATGCCTGCTGAAAGAAGCATATGTATGGAGACAGCGGCAGGATACATAGAGAACACAAAGAGACGATGAAGGAGGTAAAAAACAATGCGTCATATTTATATTCGAGGAATCATTGGACTAATCTGGCTGGTTGCAGCCATTATATGTGGGATATCGGGGAACTTCCCGATGATGGGGCTTTACATAGTTTTAGCAGGTGCCTTCCTGTATTCCGCATATACCATATGGAAAAAAGAAAAGGACGGCAAAGGGGGGAGGTAAGATGGGAGAAGCGCTCCTGACTGTGAAAAGCTTAAGTGCATGGTACAGCAACGAGAAAATGATACTTTCGGATTTTTGTTTTGCGCTGGCTGAGCATGAAGTGGCAGGATTGATCGGGCTGAACGGGGCCGGAAAGACCACATTTCTGAAGGTACTTTCCGGACTGCTCCCTACCTTCCGTTCAGAGGGTATCTGCTTTTGCGGCTCCCCTGTGGACTTCCGGGATCGGGATTTTAAGCTCTGCCGCTATACGGTGTTTGCCGAGGACAATTCTTTCTCGTATTTTACTTTCCGGGAATACCTGGCCTATGTATGCGCCGCCTATGGGAAAGAGGTGCCGGATGTGTCGGAGCTGATACAGGGCTTCCATTTTGAAGAGTATACGGATACCCTTTTAAGAGAGCTGTCAACCGGAAACCGGAAAAAGGCATTCCTGATTACGGCCTTTGCCCTGAAACCCAGACTGCTCCTTCTGGATGAGCCGGTGAACGGGCTGGACTTCCAGAGCACGGAATACCTGTATGAGCAGATTTCAGGGTATAAGGAGCATGGAACCGTGCTGTTTTCCTCCCACATCCTGGAGAGCATCACGCTGACTTCTGACCGGGTATTTGTCCTGGAGGACGGCAGGATCCGGCAGACGTTTGAACGCGGGCAGATCAATGCCGAAGATATCCGGGAGGCTCTGCATGATGAAAATGACAGGTAAAGCCTTTGCCAAAAAGCTGTTTGGGGCAAAATATGAGCGGCTGCCCCGGACTCTTTTCATGGATATGATTGTATTCTGGGGACTGTGCATTGCCGGTTTTCAGGTGCAGATTGCATCGTTTATCCGGGTTCTGATGATCAGCGCCTTTACTGCAGGTGTGATGTGGCAGGCTCTTTCTTCCAAGGATAACGCGGTGGAGCTTACGGCTATGCTGATGTTGCCGCATCGACGCCGGGAGTTTGTTTTCTCCTATGTGGGGATGCTGGGCGCCTATACGGTTCTCACAAAGACAGGGCTGCTTTTCGCGGTCCTGCTGGCCGTTTCTGCCTGGAAGCCGGTAGAACTCGTGGGAATGATTCTCTGCATAATCCATGCAGTCCTTATGGCTGCCGCGGTTTATTCCGTGAGAAAATACTGGTATGTGGGTGGACTCTGGGCGGCTGTCATTGTGGTTGCCATTCTGCTTTTGGGAAGCAGGACATGGTTTTACCTGTTGATACTTGTGAATGGTCTGTTTGCTGTTTTGATTTTATGGAGAACAGATGAATACGTTTTTTATCAGAAAGAGAGTAAGAAAAGCCATGCGGTCCGGCAGAGAAAGAAGGCTTCCCTGTGGCGGTATTTTTTCCGGTATCTGAGCTGCCATAAGAATTATCTGCTCAATACCGCTGTGATGTGGTGCGTAGCACTTGTGCTGCCCTGTTTCTTAAAGGAAATGGCTGGTCTGTCCGTGATTCCGGTGGGTTTTGCGATTCTATCCTTAAATACGCCCATCTGTATCCTGCTGTCCTGTGACCCTGATCTGGAGCAGGCAGTCCGTTTTCTGCCCGGACAGAAACAGCGCTTCTGCATCCCATACTGCCTGTTTATCTTTCTTTGTAATATGGTTGCAGATGTGATATTCCTCTTAAGCTGGCAGATACAAAACGGCAGCGTCACTGTCCTGATGATTGCTGGGGCTGTTTTCTTTGCCATGCAGAGTGCGGTGCTGTCTGTGCTGCTGGAATGGTTTTATCCTATCCGGGGCTGGAAGATTGAAAGCGACCTGTGGCACCATCCACGGAAATATGTGGTTCCAGTGGTAATGCTCCTACTTGCGGGAGCCGCCTCGGCTTGGTTGGTACTGTTATATGTCTTATTGGTTTTGCTGGCTGTGGAAATTGCAATTTTACTTTTTATATGTCGGAGGCATCCGAAGTGATGGATAAAAAATGAGTGAAAAAAAGATATTATATGTTGAAGATGATTTAAGCCTGATTGAAGGCCTGAAATATTCATTGGAGAAGAATGGTTTTCTGGTAGATAACGCCCGCACCGTAAAGGAGGCGTATCAATTCTTCCAGGCAGGCCGATATGACCTTTTACTGCTGGATGTCACGCTGCCGGATGGGACAGGCTTTGATATTTGTAAAGAAGTACGGAAGACTTCTGCTGTCCCGATTATTTACCTGACCGCTTCGGATGAAGAGATCAGTATTATAAGAGGGCTGGACATGGGTGGGGATGACTACGTTACCAAACCTTTTAAACTGGGAGAGGTCCTTTCGAGGATCAACGCATTGCTGCGCCGCTTTGCACAATTTAATAAGAGCGATATGATTCTGGAATCCAATGGAATCAGGATTGATATGTCGGAGCGGGTCTGTTGGAAGGGAGAAACAGAACTGCCACTGACATTGGTGGAATATAAGCTGCTCTGCCTGTTTCTGAAGAATCCAGGGCGCATTCTGCCAAGGGAGATGATCTTAGACCGCCTTTGGGATGGGAACGGCAGTTATGTGGATGACAATACCCTTTCTGTCTATATCCGCAGGCTGCGGCGGAAAATCGAAGATGACCCTAATGTCCCCACAAAGCTCCTGACAGAAATCGGGTTTGGATATAAATGGGCTGGAGAGTAAGGCGATATGAAAAGAATGGGAAAAGAAACAAGGAGGATGCTGTGTTGGCTGTTTGCCATCTGCATGGCTGCGGCGGTAGGCATGGCCATCCTTTTATCTTATATGACAAATGATTTCCAGAAAACAATGGTGGAACATGATTATGGGATGGCAGGGTATTTGGTAAACCACCCGGACTCAAATGTAGCAGCCGCATTTACAAAAGACAAAACGGACTCTGACCTGAAGGCCGGGAAGCAGGTTCTTAAGGAAGCAGGCTACCATGAAAATACAGATCCCAGGATGGTTCCTGCTGTCGCCGCTTACCAGAAGCGTACCGCCGTTATGCTCGGTGGTATGCTTTTTAGCGTTTTTGCGGCCGTTTTTTTGACAGTCTGGATTTATATCCGGAGACAAAGGAAGGCGCTTGCAAAGGCAGATACCGTGATTACCCGGTTCCTGGAGGGGGATACGGGCCAGAGGATTGACAGTGAGGAAACAGGGGACTGGTACAGCCTGTTCCACAGGATCAATGAGCTTGCCGCCATCCTCTCTGCCCAGGCAGAGCATGAAAAACAGACACGCATATTTCTGCAGGATATGATATCAGATGTTTCCCATCAGTTAAAGACACCCCTGGCAGCGCTTAAGATGTATGATGAGATTATGGCGCAGGAGGGTACGGACAGCGAAACAATCCATGCATTCAGCCAGAAATCCCTGCGGGAAATACGCCGGGTGGAGGATGTAGTCTATACGCTCTTAAAAATAGCCAGGCTGGACGCAGGCGTGGTCAGGATGGAAAAAGAGGAGGAAAACATTGAAATGCTCCTGCGTGACGTGACGGAACGCTTTGAGACACTGGCCGCCCAGGAAGAGAAGGAGATTGTGTTGTCCGGAAATCACGATGTCTCCCTTTATTGTGATGCCCTCTGGATGTCGGAAGCTTTGGGGAATGTGGTAAAAAATGCGCTTGAGCATACTGGCAGAGGCGGGAAAATAGTGGTCAGCTGGGAGAGGACGCCGCTTCTTACGAACATTATGGTGGAGGACAACGGGAAAGGAATCCACCAGGAGGATATCCATAATATCTTCAAACGGTTTTACCGGAGCCGTTTTTCTCAGGATACCCATGGGATTGGCTTGGGGCTGCCACTGGCAAAGTCCATTGTGGAAGCCCATCAGGGGAATGTTTCCGTAACCAGCAAGGTCGGGCAGGGCAGCAGATTCGTCTTAAGCTTTTTCCAGCTTACAAAAGAGTAAGATGAAATTCATGTGAGAGTAAGACCCATCGGGTATGCTAGTTCCCGAAAGGCAGGTAATGATTATGAATATTCTTGAAGTACAGAATCTATGTAAGACCTATGGAAAAGGGGAAGCGCAAGTTCGGGCACTTGACAATGTTTCCTTCTCCGTGGGCAAAGGGGAATTTATCGCAATCGTAGGCGAATCCGGTTCCGGGAAAAGCACACTGTTAAATGTGGTGGGGGCCTTGGATAACCCGACCTCCGGAAAAGTGCTGATTGACGGGAAGGACATTTTTTCCATGCCTGAAAAAAAGCTTACGGTATTCCGCCGCCAGAATATCGGGTTTATCTTCCAGTCCTTTAACCTTATACCGGAATTGAATGTAGAGCAGAACATCACATTCCCCCTGCTGCTGGATTACCAGAAGCCGGACCAGAAGTATGTGGAGGAGCTGCTTGGAATCCTGGGCTTAAAAGAACGCAGGAAGCACCTCCCCAGCCAGCTGAGCGGCGGCCAGCAGCAGAGGGTGGCAATCGGCAGGGCCCTGGCTGCCCGCCCTGCAATCATCATGGCGGACGAGCCAACCGGAAACCTGGACTCTAAAAACGGCCAGGAGGTCATCACCCTTTTAAAATCTATGTCGGCGAAATACAGACAGACAATCCTTATGATTACCCACAATGAGAACCATGCGGATGCAACAGACCGGGTGCTGCGCATGACGGACGGCAGGCTAAGGGATTTGGGGGTGGCAGCGAGATGAAAAGTTATCTTGGGCTGATACCCCAGTATGAAAGGGTACACCGCAAAAACAACCGGATATCCATATTGTGCATTATGCTTTCCGTATGTCTTGTGATGGCGATTTTCAGTATGGCGGATATGGCGATGCGCTCCCAGAAAAATTATTTTATCAAGACCAATGGCGAATACCATGCAGCGCTCCATGATGTGGATGAGGAGACGGCACAACTGGTATCGGCAAGGGTTGATGTGGCTTTATCAGGATGGGTCTACCAGGGCAGTACGGGGATGTTATCCGGCAAGACCGTCAGCTTTGTAGGGGCAGATGAAAAAACAATGGAATCCCTGACTGAAATGAATATGACGGACGGGGTATACCCTTCCCTGCCGGACGAGGCATTGCTGAATGAAAGCGCCATGGAGCAGTTGGGCCTGTCAATTGGCGATAACATGACGGTCACGGTTCCGGACGGCTCACAAAAACAATACCGGATTACCGGGACCCTTGCGGATATGGGTTCCATGCTGAAAGCGGATATCTGCGGGATGGCGCTGAGTGAGGATGGCTTCCTTGCCATTGCAGATGAAAATGCAGCAGACGGAACCACCTACCGTATCCAGTTTAAGGATGGCGCCCATATCCAGGAGGCCATAAAGGAAATCAAGGCTCAGTTTGGCCTTTCTGACGGCCAGATTTCAGAAAATACCGCTTTATTAGGCCTGATGGGACAAAGCGAGAGCAATATCATGCAGGCTCTCTATCTGATTGCGGCAATCCTTGTTTTCCTTGTCCTGATTGCGGGGACGGTGATGATCTCTGCAAGCTTTAACACCAATGTATTGGAGAGGACACAGTTTTATGGGCTGCTGCGCTGCCTTGGGGCATCCAGGAAACAGGTAAAGCATTTTGTAATTCTGCAGGGGCTAAGACAGAGCGCGAAGGGGGTCCCCATCGGCCTGCTGGCAGGCCAGATTGTGACATGGGCTGCCTGTCTGCTGCTGAGGTCCATCAGCGGGGACCGTTTTTCAGAGGTCCCGCTATTTGAATTCAGTATCGTCGGCATACTGGCAGGGGTCGTGGTGGGCTTTCTGATCGTCCTCCTTGCTTCCCTTTCCCCGGCGAAAAAGGCCTCCAGGGTTTCGCCTGTCACGGCAATCAGCGGAAGCTCCCAGCTGACAGAGAATAAACGTGCGGCGAATACGAAGCTGTTCCATGTGGAGACAGGCATGGGCGTGTTCCATGCTTTGTCCGGGAAAAAGAATTTATTCCTGATGACCTGTTCCTTTGCCATCAGCATCATGCTTTTCCTGTCTTTCCAGGTAATGGTTGTCTTCCTGGATCAGGGCATGCCTGCGCTGGCTCCCTGGGCAGGAGATGTATCTGTGACAGCTGCTGCAGGACTGGAGCCTTCTGTAATAAAAGAAATCGCGGGAATGGAAGGTGTGAAACGTGCTTTCGGGAGAATGGAATACAGCGGGTTATCCGTTTCTTCCGATACCGAGAGCGGAACGGCCACGTTGGTTTCTTATGAAGAAAACCAGTTCAAATGGGCAGAAGAGGAACTGAACGAGGGGAATACCGAGTCTGTGCAGGGAGGGGCCGGGGATATCTTAGTCACCTACCGGGACGGCATGCAATGGAAAGCAGGGGACACTGTGACGCTCCATACACCTTTGGGGGAGAGACAGGTGAGGATTGCGGGAATCCTTTCGTCCACAAATGCGTCAAGTGAGGCCGGAAGCCTTGGATACATCATATGCTCAGAACAGCTGTTTACAGAGAGCATTGGTATGGCAGGCTATACAGCTGTGGATATACAGCTTGCAGGCAGCGGCAGTGACGAGACAGTATCAGCGATACGAAACCTCTTTCCACCGGATAGCTCCATTGCAGATAAACGTCTGTCAAATTCGGAATCCCAGAGTTCCTATTATACAGGAGCAGTGTTCATTTACGGGTTCCTGCTCATCATTGCGCTGATCACCGTGTTCAATATCTTTAACAGTATGAATGCCAGTGTGGCGGCAAGAACACGGCAGTATGGCGTGATGCGTTCTATTGGTATGGGGGCCGGGCAGCTCTATAAGATGATTGCTGCAGAAGCAGTCACCTATGCGGTATTGGGATGTGTCACCGGATGTGTCCTGGGGCTTCCATTAAATAAAATGATGTTCCAGTTCCTGATTGCCGGTAAATGGGGGACCAGCTGGCAGCTTCCGGCTGTATCCCTGCTGCTGATCGTCGTTTTATGTTTCGGATCTGCGGCGCTGGCTATCCGGCGGCCAATCAAAAAAATCGGAAAACTGTCCATTGTGGATACCATAAAGCTTCAGCAATAGCAAATATCTTATTGAGCATTCGCAGTTCAATGTGGATGAGGGCAAAAATTTTTGAAATGTCCGAGCTTTGTAACAATTCAGGGCTTTTTAAGCTGATAGGATGAAAGGCTCGGACATTTCTGTGACATTTGCATTATATGATAAAGAGAAGCTAATGCTGGAGGTGAATAAATGAGAAAGATACTTTTAGTTGATGATGACAGCGCCTATACATGGTGTCTGCAAAAATACTTACAAAATCGGGGATACAGAGTGAAAACGGCAAACACCTTGGAAGAGGCTCGGATAGCTATCAAAGAAGAAATACCGTTGCTGATTTGTTGTGACCTTGATTTGCCGGATGGTTCTGGATTAGAACTTTTGGATATGGTACGGGCGGCATATGGAACGCTTCCCTTTATCCTGGCTTCATGCCATGAAAAAGAAGACTACGAAAAAGAAGCCATGCACAGGGGGGCAACATTATGTGTGGATAAACTGGAATCTAGCTTGTTACGGGCTAAGTTGGTAGAATATGCTGGTCTACAGTTGACCGAGGGACAGCATCCTAGCTTTTTATAGTCGGGTGTACTATCTGAAAGTTGATATATTTTTGTGAAAAAGCATTATATGAAGAATGCTCATGTATAGTCAAGAAATATGATAAAACTAGATTAACACAAAGGCTGACAAGTGGGCTAGATACTTTCAGTTAGCACTGATATTATCTATTTAACAGTAATTTTGCAGGATATATGCTGACGGCTTACAAGGCTCATTTTCATAAGAGCCTGTTTTTTATATCAAGGCAAGGGAGGGAATTTTGGACGGTGGAGTTGCCGTCTCAAAGCAGTATGGAATAAATACTATTTCTAGCGCTGATAAGAAAAGGAATACACATAATCCAATTGGAGACAGGAGGAAAAGATGTGGAGCTGCTTCTTATAAAATTGGAAAGTATAGATACTGATTTCTATGAAAGCTTAATAAAATTTATATCGGATCATGGTTACAGACCCAAAGTTGTTGCCCACAATACAGAAATCCTTTCCTTTAATGGATTGGAAATTGTTCCTTCAAAGCGGCAATTATTCCTGCATAAGAAAGAAATTCCCATGACGAATAAAGAGTTTGGCATTCTGGAGTTGTTGGCGAGGAATAAAGGGCAGGTATTCAGCAAGGAACAGATTTATGACTATGTATGGGGAGAGGGTTATTTTTCTGACAGCAGAAATATCATTGCCTATATTAACAAAATCCGAAAAAAGATAGAACCAGATCCGGCTAATCCAATTTACATTCTGACGATCTGGGGTATTGGATATAAATTTAATGAAAAAATAAAGTAGGCAGTGATGCATGGAATACATTATCATTGCTTATTTTATATTGTAAGAATATGTATTTGGGAAAGAGGTGAATGAGAAAATGAAAAATGAAGTTACTGAAAAACTGGAATTGTTTTTGCAAAATTTAAGATGTGAGGACATGGGCAGGGAGACGTTGGTACATCTGGATAGCTGCCGGATGGAATCAGAAAGACTTGCAGAACTGGAAGAAGAGTACAAGCAAACAATGAATGGATTAGAAAATCATTCCAGGGATTTCTTGGAACGCTATATTGAGCAGATGCAGTCAAAGGCATTTGCTGAACAACAGCAGGCATATTTACAAGGAATGTTAGATGCCTTCCAGATCTTGTTTGAATTGGGTGTTATATCATCAAATCAAAATGTAGAAAAAATAATAGCACATCTGAAAAATGACTCGCCGAAATAAAGGGTGAGTCATTTTTACAAGACGTTTCTTTCAGGAAGAATGAACAAATTCTATATACGCTCTATAATTTCTGGCATAAAAAATCTATTTTTCAGTTTTATCATTTGTTTTGTTAGGTGTATTTGCAAGAAGGGCTTCCGCAGTGGCAAGCAGTACAGACAGCATGTATTTATCGCATTGGTCAAGTAAATTCAGCAAGGACTTGTATGTAGGGTTATCAGGGTATTGAGCTGGCCATACATATTCATCGGCGGAAATATGCAGCGTCCACATAATCTTGCAGAACATAGGAAGGCTTGGCATACCCTTCCCATTTTCAAGATTCTTGTAATATTGCGGATGGCAGCCGACCAGTTCAGCCACTTCTTCCTGTGTAAGCCGACGCTCAATACGCTTTTTCTTTATCAGCTCGCCTAACTTTGGATCAATTTCAGACATATCATTCACCTCTTATGCTTTCTTTTTAGTAGTGTATAGCAATACCTCTAAAAAGTGAAAAGTGTAAAAGATGAATATTTAGTAGCGTATAAGACTACTTGCTGACACTCAAATACCTTTGGGATTGTAAAAAAAACACAATCGGCAAAGGCTTATTTGAGTGTTTTCTTATGCCTTTTGATTGTGTGGGAGCAGATATGCAGATTGAAAGGTATATTTCAGGAACTTTCTGCCCTGACCGTCAATATAGGAACAGTAGGCGTTCATTGTTGGCAGATGGAAACGGACAGCAGGTAAATCAATTAAAAAAATCTTTGCAGACTCCGTTTCTAAAGACGCCTTTGAAGGTAGTGCAACGAAGTATGTTTATGTAGTTAAAAAGAATATTGTCACGCTAAAAAACGTCCAGTGGAGCCAGCTCCGGCCGGGCGTTTTTTATATTTCTGGAAATTTCTTAAAAAATTTTCGGAAAGACCCGTCAAAATGGGCATTCCCAATCGGGAGAAATAGTAGAGGGGGATTTTTTACCTTCCTTTCTGCCAGTTGGAATGGGAAGGAGGTGAAACCGAATGGAGAAGCTTTCTTCCCAGGATGAATTGACGGTCATGCACCAGTTTGACCGCTTGTGCCAGTTAGCATTGGATGGCGAAGCCGCAGATTATTTTAGGCATCTGGAGTACCGGGCAAATTACGAAGTAAATTTTTCTGATATGACGGAACAGGAATTGGACAGCATTTTTGTAATGGATGAATATAATCTGGACAATTCCCATTTTCAGGTTCTCGGCTATGACATTGAAGTTAAGGATACTTTGCTTGTTGAAGCGTTGCAGGCTCTGACTGAAAAGAAGCGGAATGTAGTTCTGCTATCTTATTTTCTGGAAATGACCGATGTGGAAATCGCAAGGAAAATGAATCTGGTACACAGCACGATACGGGAACATAGGATACGCTCGCTGGAATTACTGAAAAAACTTATGGAGGAAAATATGGATGGAGCAGAATAGTAAACAGACAGAAAAAAGAAATTTGCTGCCTTTTCATATTATTAAGGCGGCATCAGAAGGGGATGCACAGGCAATCCAGGCAGTATTGAAGCATTATGAGGGCTACATAGTCAAATTGTCAACCAGAAAAATGTATGACGAGTTTGGACAGACCCACTACTGTGTGGATGAAACACTACGCAGGCGGCTGGAAACAAAGCTGATTGCCAAAACATTGGTTTTTCGCCCGGTTCCATATAAGGACATACGAGCATAGAAGCAAACTGGCTGTATTTGTGTACCTTGATAATTTTATATTGAGAATTCTGCAGGACGTATGGAGCAGTTGAGCCTTTTAATGAATACGCCATGACTATCTGTGCCTATCACTTTGCGACATCGTGTCGCAAAGTGCCGGGTATTGGAAACGATGGAATGTTATTTTTGGCATTGAAGTAAAGGTACGAGCGATAGATATTTGATTATAAGCAAAGGGATAGGGACTTTGCGGCGATGATGCTGTTTCTGACAATGATACTTCCAGATATAAGCTGATCTGGTCTGAAAAGATGGTGAGATTCCAATGGCGCTGTTTCCTGACAGCCGCCTGCAGGATGATAAAAGAAACATAATGGACAATCAAAGGGCAATATAGTGAATTAAGGAAAGTTGAGGAATTTAGGATGAAGCAGATTGATTTAGAAGAATTAAAAAAGGTGGATGTCCGTACAGTGGATGTTTCCGCTTTGGAAGATATAGAGAAGGTAAAAGTTGACCGTTCGCTGTCAGTCGGGGAGCGGTGGAGGAA
This sequence comes from Petralouisia sp., assembly GCF_056822245.1. Classification (NCBI taxonomy): domain Bacteria; kingdom Bacillati; phylum Bacillota; class Clostridia; order Lachnospirales; family Lachnospiraceae; genus Petralouisia; species Petralouisia sp. The sequence goes on from NZ_JBQIOP010000020.1 coordinate 58,798, forward strand.
TTTTGCAGAGAAAATTAAAAATCCGTTTTGTTTTATCTGCAACGGCATGATTGTGAAAATTTCCTACTCTGAGGGAAAAGAGAGCCTTGAAAACAAGCTGGTGCAGTTGTGTATGAGTATGGAAGAGTAGATTTTGTTGGAGCTTTCTATGGACATCTGCGGTCTGGGATGGTACAATGGTTACGGACGAAGCAGAACCCCAAATAGGAAAGGTTTGACAACAAACAAGACTATTTGAGGTGATGAATATGAATGCAAATCTGAATATTGACGTATATGATGCTGATGTTTACCTGCGCCTGTCGAGAGAGGATGGGGATAAGGAGGAAAGCGACAGCATTACGAATCAAAGAGAGCTTATCTTAGAGTTTCTGAAATCCAGGGAGGACATCAGAATCCATGCGGTGAGGGTGGACGATGGTTATTCCGGGGTAAATTTCGAGCGTCCGGCATTCCAGCAGATGTTAGAGGATATTAAAACAGGGAAAGTAAACTGCGTGGTAACAAAGGATTTATCACGCTTTGGGAGGAATCACATCGAGGTTGGGAAGTATATCGAGAAGATATTCCCATACCTGGGTGTCCGTTTTATTGCGGTCAACGACCGTTATGACAGTCTTGCGAATGACCCGCAGGCTGACAACATTATCATTCCGTTCAAAAACTTGATTAACGACGCATACTGCAGAGATATCAGCATTAAGATACGCAGCAACCTGGAGGTCAAGCGGAAGAGGGGAGATTTTGTAGGACCCTTTGCCCCTTATGGCTACCGGAAATCGTATGAGGATAAAAATAAGCTGGAGGTAGACGAAGAAGCCGCAGAAGTAGTGCGTTCCATTTTCCGGCTGTACCTGCAGGGCAATAATGCATATAAGATAGCAGAGAAGCTGAATAAGAAGAATATCCTTACGCCGATGGATTATAAAAAAGAGAGCGGGAGCGCATTTTATACCGGATTCAAAAAGAATATAAAAAGCAAGTGGACGCATATGCACATCCTGCGGATTTTATCAAATCCCGTTTATACCGGGACTTTGGTACAGGGGAAGGAAACCACGCCGAATTATAAGGTGAAAAAGAAAGTAAAGCGAGACAAGGGCAGATGGAGCCGGGTAGAAAATACCCATGAAGCCATCGTTGCGGCGGTTGATTTCAGCAACGTTCAGGAACAACTTGAGATGGATACGAGGACAGGGACGGCAAAGGAGCAGGTTTATCATTTGTCCGGCGTTGTAAAGTGCGGCGATTGCGGTGCAAACATGGTCAGGAAGACGGTTCCGTCTGGGAAAAGGAAATTTGTATATTACGTATGCGGAGGGCATAAAGGAAATAAGGATATCTGCAGCCCACACAGTATCAATGCGGAAGCGCTGGAAGAAAGCGTACTGAAACTATTAAACTGTCAAATACGCAATGTGACGGATTTAGGGCGGATTCTGGATAAATTGGACGACGCACAGATCAGGAAGGGGGAGATAGATAAAAGGAGCAGACAGGCTGCAAAGAAAAAGGAAGAGATAGAAAAATATAACCATCTGCGTCTGGATTTATACGAAGATTATAAAGACGGACTGATTACGAAGGAGGAATATCTGGAATTAAAAGAGATTTATGAAAACCGTATTCAGGCGGCGGAACAGATTCTTGAGGCAATGGAAGTAGAGGCGGCATTCCTTGCGGGCGGACGGGAAGATACATGCAGCTGGGTAAATGAATTTAAGAAATATGGCCTTCTGGAACGCTTGTCGAGGGAAGTTGTCATTTCCCTGATTGCACAGATATTTGTTTATGAGAAAAAGGAGGGGGAACGCTATCCAAGGATAGAAGTACAATTTAAGTATGCGGAAGAATTTCAGGCTTCGTTGGGCTTGTTAGAAGAGCTGCAGAAGGATGGTGACCTGTCAGTGAAGGAAGAAAGTTGTTCCGGGGAAGAGGGGACACTTTCCGGGCATCCCCTTATGCAAACTGTCAGCCACGGTGATAAGGAGGGTACATATGGCAAGGACGAGTAGAAAACAGGGGAAGGCAGCGGAACAGACTACAATTCCGGCTATGAAAACAGCGTTGTATGTCCGTTTGTCAAATGAAGATAACGGCGGCAGAAGCGAAGACGGGATAGATAACCAGCTTGAACTGCTGTTAGATTTTATAAGGCGGCTTGAAGATATGGAAATTCTCCCTGGAAATCGGCATAAACCGTCCGGCAGGAAAGTGGAAACCCGAAAGGATACCTATATGCTATCCGGCAGGAAAGTAGAAATCATAGAAACTTATGTGGATAATGGGCAGACGGGGACGGATTTTGACAGGCCGGGATGGGAGCGGATGATGGAGGATGCAAAAGCGGGAAAGATTAACTGTATCATAGTGAAAGACCTTTCACGTTTTGGCAGGAATTATCTGGAGGCAGGGGATTATCTGGAAAAAATATTCCCATTCCTGGGGGTGCGTTTCATTGCGGTCAACGACCAGTATGACAGTGAGGGTGAAATCTTTCCCCATAAAGACCTGATCACGGAATTTAAAAACCTGGCGAATGATTATTATTCAAAAGATATATCGAAAAAAATCATGTCAGCGTTCCGGGCAAAAAAAGAGCAGGGGCAGTTCATAGGCAGCAAGGCCCCGTATGGCTATATCCTGGAAAATAACCGTTATGTGATAGACGAAGCTGCTGCGGATGTTGTAAAGCGTATTTTTGCGATGAAGACGGAGGGGATGAGCGCCTATAAGATTGCAGGCATACTGAACCAGGAAGGGGTTTCGTCCCCAAGCAGATATGCGGGGGAGCAGGGAGCAAAAAAATATAAAAACTGCGGACATATCCTTTGGCAACAGGAGGCAGTGAGCAGGATTTTATACAATAGGGCGTATGTCGGTGATTTGGTGCAGGGGAAATATAACAGTTCCATCTACTCAAGAGAAAGGCGGGGCAAAAAAGAGGAAGATGCGTGGGAAGTCCTGGAAGGAACACATCCGGCAATTATTGACCGCAATGTATTTGAACAGGTGCAGGAGATAAGGGAAAAGAACCGGAAGGCATGGAAGGACAGGCAGGGAGGGCCGGGATATGAGAATGTGCTGGAGGGCATCCTGGTATGCGGGGTATGCCATCATGCGATGTGGAGGAACAAAGAGGTAAGAAATGGGAAAGTCAGCTACTACTTTTTCTGCGGATCTGCCTATGGACATTCACAGACGAAATGCAATACGTCTTCCATTGTAGATTATAAAATTTTTGATATGGTGTTAAAACAGATCAGACTACAGATTGATTTAGCTATTGAAGCTGACAGCCTGTTGGAGCAGATGAAAAAATCAGATACCCATGCGGCAGTTTACCAGGAAAAAAAGGAAGCAGCAGGGCGGATCAGGAATGAATTAGGCAGGTATGTATATCTGAAAACCAGTATTTATGAAGATATGAAACAGGGAATCCTGACAAAAGAAGAGTTTTTAGCTGCAAAAGAGAGATACGCCGGGAAGATTTCCAGGCTGGAAATGGAACTGAATGAAAAAGAAAGAGAACTGAAAGAGTTTGAAAAATACATGGGCGGAGAAAACCGATGGCTGAAAGCCTTTTTGGGTTTCAGGGATGCCAAAGAGCTTACAAGGGAAATGGCGGTGAACCTGCTGGAAAAGGTGGAGATCTTTGAAGATAAAAGAATCCATATCCGGTTCCGTTTCCGGAATGAATATGAATACCTGATGTCCAGGTTAGCGGAAAGGGGTGAGAGATGTGGCAGGACAGTTTCTGGCTGAATATTTGCGGCTTTCCGTAGAAGATGGGGACGTGGTTTCAAATGATGCGAAAGCAGAGAGCGACAGCATCAGCCATCAGAGAGAACTGATTGCAAGATATGTCAGGGATAAGGGAATCTGCTCCGCTGCGCAGCCCCTGGAGTTCGTGGACGACGGGTACAGTGGGACAAATTTTGACCGGCCTGCGGTGAAGGAAATGCTGTCAATGGTCAGGGAAGGAAAAATATGCTGCATCATCGTAAAGGACATTTCTAGGTTTGGAAGGAATTATCTGGAAGTGGGGGACTACCTGGAGCAGATATTCCCTTTTATGGGAGTCCGGTTTATCGCAATCAACGATGGGTATGACAGTAACGACTACATAGGGACGACCGGGGGGATTGAGATTGCTTTCAAGAGCCTGCTCTATGATATGTACAGTAAAGATCTGTCTGAAAAGATGCGCTCGTCATTGATAGTGCGGAGGAAAAGGGGGGATTTTATCGGCCCAAGAGCGCCGTTCGGCTACCAGTTTTCTGATAATAAGAAAGTTCTGGCGGTTGATAAAACAGCAGCGGAATATGTAAAGCGGATCTTTGGGCTGGCCTGCGAAGGGTGTAAAACCGGGGAAATAGCAAAAATATTAAATAAAGAAAAAATACCGACGCCTGGGAACTATAAGAACCGGGAGAAGCCGCAGTACCATATCATAGACGGGGAAGGATACTGGAACAGCGGCAAAGTACGGAAAGTTCTGCAGAATAAAGTGTATCTTGGAATGGTTGTCAATGGAAAGATGCGGGTAACAGAGATTGGTGGAAGCCACTTCCGGCAAGTGGCGGAGGAAGAGCAGATATGTGTTCCCGACAGGCATGAGGCAATTATTACGGAGCAGGAGTTTTGGCAGGCTTCAAAAGTTTTAAAGAATAACGGATGCCAGAAAGGAAAAAAGCATACACCAGGGCAGGAAAGTTCATTACTTGGGAAACTGCGGTGCGGGCATTGTGGAAGAAGCCTGATACGGCTTGGTCATAGGAAAGAACCATGTTTTACCTGTAAAAAGGCAATGTATGAAGATGGCAGTGAATGTATCCGTGAATATGTCAGCGAGGCAAAACTGGAAGCGGCTGTACTGGAGGGGGTGAATCAGAAGCTGGAAGAATGGATTTTAAGGGAAGAACATCGGAAAACAGAGGTTTCCAGAACGGCTCCGGATGGTAGGCAAAGGAAAACCCCAGAGGAGATACCTTTATGCCTTTCGGCAAAAAAGAGGAAACAGCTGAGTACAGAATTGGAACAGAGCAGGGATGCGGTAAAAATAGAGAAGCAGTATCTGTATGAGCAGTACAAGCGGAACCAAATGGGACGGGAAGCCTACATAAAGAAAATCGAAGCGTTGAGGGAGGAGGAACGCATGTTATGTGAGCAGATCCAAAGGCTGCAGGAAGAAAACGAGAAAGCCGCAGAGGAATGTGAGATACAACAGGATGAAACAGAGCAATATGGAAAGTTCAAGAGCCTTACAAAAGATGTAGTGGAACAGTGGATTGACAACATATATGTATATGGAGAATCCCGGATTGATATAATTTATAAAGAAAAAATAAATAAATCTAAAAAAAGTATAAAAAATTATTAGTCCTTACTTGACAGCACCATATGGGGAGAAGGTGAAGGCGTATTTGAGACGCGGGGCAAGGGAACTGCCGGGGTTTACGGAGTATCCGAATCCGTTGGTGGGGTATGGGGCGCTGTGTGTGAGGGAGAGCCTGCCGGGGTAGAATAAAGTGCTTATTACGCGTCTGTTAAAATTAAAATATCCATTAAATAAATATTGACACTGGAAAAGTTATGAGTTAATATAGGCTCATATTTTAAAGAAAAGGTAGATATGCTATATGTTGGTGGTATCTGTAATGACAAAGAACAACTAAATTTAATAAAAAGGGTAAGCGCTGCGAGTGGTGAGCACTAGAGATAGTGTTTTATTTGTGGCACCCTTTTCGCATTATTGAATGCTGGTTGTTTCTGCCTTACAGAATACTGCATACACTGGGAATGATTGTCTTGTTTTGATGAATGAGAAAAAGGAAAGTATGGCTGTAGCGGTCATGCTTTTTTTGTTTCAGACCAACTATGAAATGGAGCGCAGGTTTTAAGACATTGCGGGTATCCTTTCATGGAAGGCCTTGTTTTGCTACATCAATTTGAGACATATGGATCCGTGGTTTCAGTCTGTTTATGACAGGCAGAAACCACGTTTTTTTGTGTCTTGAACGAAAATATATTTCATTTGGAGGATTTAAACATGAAGATGATACGGACAGAAAATATAACGAAAAAGTATAAACGATATAAGAAGCAGGAGGGAGTGACAGGAAGTATTAAGGGTCTGTTCCATAGAGAATATGAAGAAAAAATTGCGGTAGATGCCTTTAACATGGATGTGGATGAGGGTGAGTTTATAGGATTGATTGGACCGAATGGAGCGGGTAAAACTACCTTAGTGAAGATGCTGACTGGTATTATTGCGCCAACAAGCGGCGAAATTCAGGTCATGGGATTTTATCCTAATAAGCTGGGGAAGGCATTTAAGCATCAATATGCGGTAGTTATGGGGCAGAAGAGTCAGTTGTTTTTTGAACTGACAGCGGAGGATACGTTGAGACTGTTTAAAGAAATATATCGTATTCCAGAAGACGAGTATAGGAAAAATAAGAACTTTTTTGTGGAACTGTTTCAGGTGCAGGAGCTTATGGATGTACAGGTAAGGACATTATCATTAGGAGAAAGGATGAAAATGGAATTGATTGCTGCATTGCTTCATAATCCCAAAATACTGTTTTTAGATGTAAACTGGTGTAACAAGATAGCCTGTATATAGAGTGTATACAGTTGATGTGGAATAGAATATAGGTACTGTATGTACAGATAATGAAAAAATATGTGTATGCAGTAGGGGAATATTGAATGATTAATATGAGTAGTAAAAATAATATAGATGGAAAGAAAAAGAACTGGTTTATATCCGATAAGAATATAGACTAGTTCTTTTTTAGAGGTAATTATATACACAGGGAATAGGTGAAATGTCGAATCACAGCAGACCGTCAAAGAATGCATTGATATCTGTATGGAAAATCTTTGCCAGGGCAACCAATTCAGAAACTTTGATATTCATGCGGTTTGTTTCCAGTTTGGCATATGTGCTTTTGGAGATGACGATGCCCATGAGATTCAGTTTTGCAATGACCTGATCTTGCGTCAAGTTGTTCTTATATCTGAAGGATTGAATATTTTTACCGATATCCATATCTGGTCTGATTTTCTGCATAATACATTCTCCTTAAAATAAAAGTTTCGTTATTTGGAAACATATATATTGATTCTAATGAGTTAAAATTTTACAATGTTTCGTAATAAAGAATTATTTCTGAAAGGGGACAATCTATGAGCGAAAGTGAGAAAGAAAAAAAGATTTTCTTGAGTTACTGTGGCAGCAGGGATCAGGAATTATTGACGGGCAGAAAAAAGATGACATTGGGGGATATGGAGAGGTTTTCATTTCTAACAGAATTCTTTGGCTTGGAAAGTTATGGATTAAATTTATGGAAAGAGTTTGGCGATGATGTGGAAGAACCATTGGATGCACTGACCAAGTTATTAGATGAATGGGAATACGAAAACGATACGTGGATCGATGATGATGGAAGATTAGAAAGATGGCTGGTTGAATTTCAAAAGCATGCGCCAACGAAAGAGAAAAGAGAGAAGCTCCGAAAAATGATTGATTTAAAATATAAGAAGAGAGGATTACCATATCCAACAGAGGCAGACTTCGATTAAGGAGTCTGCTTTTCTTTCGTTATTTTTGAAGGAGGTGATGCAGGTGGAGGTAAGTATCCATGAACTTTTAGCGGCGGCAAGGGAGGCGGTGAAATCGGATTATATCAAAGGCGAAAGCATTTTATGTGAAACCAGATATCATCCAGATACCCATTACATGGTAGAAATAGAGATGTTAAAAACAGATAACTCGCTGGGGAAAAAAGGAGCTTATATCCGGAAATTTTTGACGGAAGATGAGTATTTTGCCATGTTACAAAAGCAGGAAGAATATCTCATAAAAATAAAAAGACAGGCTATTGTTCAAAAAGGAACATTGCGATATATCCCTCTCCCGGACAGGCTGGACAGCCGCCGGAAGAGGGATATTTTTTAACCGGCTGGGAAAGAACAGGGAGTGTTCCTCAAGCAGCAGCGGTACAATCTAGAAGGCTGACGCTTTAATTCCAGCGGAAAGCGACACAAATCAAATCGTCATGGTAAGAAATGGTTTGCTTCTGCGGGGGCAAAGAGCACTTTATATTTTACATTGTGACTATTCAGTCAACTGGGGAGAGCCTGTTGTTTCTTGCCAAGGCAAGTATGGCAAGCATTATACGTTTACTTGTTAGAATATCAGTCTGGAAAACGAGTTTCTCATAAACGAGTTTTGGAACTTTCTTATGAGGATGTGAAATCTGCTAAAAATGGATTGATTGTCATTACACCGGATTTTGATAATTTTACTACAAAACTTATTGCGGCAGACGAATATTCAAAATATTTGACAGAAACGCCAATTTTGGAAGGGGTTGCAAACAGAGAATATTACGGTAGATCGGCAACGTCTATAGAGAACAAAAGCACGATAGAGTATGAAACAGAGCAAGGATTGCCAGCACTAATCTATGGCGAACAAGGAGTGAGTTCGTTGCCGATATAGGACATTACAGGAGAACACATAGATACAGATAATGAGTATATGTATTATTATTCGGTTGAGTTTGTAAAATAAGAATAGCAAAAAGAGAGAAGAGGATGCCATGGAATCGTTGATTTGATGATTCCGTGGCATCCTCTTTTGGAGGGGAAACTGGATTTATGATATTGTGGATTTTAGAACTTGTTTCTTATCTTTCGGTACTCTCTTGGGGAATATCCTTTCAGCTTGTGGAAAAGCCGGCTGAAATAAAGCTGATTATCATACCCGACGATTTTAGAAATTTCATTGATGGAATAGGTTGTTGTTTCAAGTAACATCTGGGCATTGTTAATTCGGATTCCCACAATAAACTGCATTGGTGTAGAACCTGTGTATTTTTTGAAGTTTCGGATAAACCAGCTGACACTCATTCCACGTGAGGCAGCATAATCATCTATGCTAATATTCTGGTTATAATTTTCACTGAAAAAGGTAACTGCGTTATCCATCTCGTGATCCAGGTATTCATTTTTCGAGATATGTTCCCTGGTCAGTTCCCGATGAAAGATGATAAGAAGATGACGGAGCAGAAGGACAAGCATTTCCTCATAATTATCTTGGCAACGCTGAAGCTCGATGATAATACGCTTGAAAATCTGTTCGTATTCCATAGAGGTTCCGACCTGAAATACACGCTCTTTATCCGGGAATCCATATTGCCGTAGGATATTTTTTACATTGTTGCCTGTAAAATGAATCCAGTATACTTCTGTCTTATCTTTTCCATAATATTCATATTTCTGAAGTTCCTTCGGTCTGTACAGTACAATATTACCGGCGGGGACAATCGTTTCGTTATCCACATTGTCAAAATGAAAATGCCCACAACCAGCAGTGATATAGATAATCTGATAATCCAGGCGTCCCCTTGGACGGTAGGTTGGTAACTTTGGATGGCTGGAAAGGCGGTAAGTACCGCAACTTCCTACAACCAGTGGGCGACTTTTGTCTTTGAAATCCATATGGGAGTGGTTTAAATAACCGGTATTCATATTCATATGGTAGCACCTCTTTTCCTTTTTTTGTTATTGTATCATTTAGTGCATATTTTGTCTAATCCAATTCATAGACATGTTTTGCAGATTAGGATAAGATATATATATAGCAAAACAGAGAAGCGTAAACATAAAAGTAAAAGACAAGGTTTGCTGTGGAAAAACAAAGTGCAAAAAAATGTATATGTATTAAAGGAGAGTTATTTATGATTGTACCACGTTATTATGAGGATTTAAGCGTACTGCATGAAAATACAATGCCAGCCAGAGCCTATTTTATTCCGGCATCCAAAAGAATGGATAACCTGGTGGAGCACAGGGAAGAGTCAGACCGAATGCAGTTATTGAACGGAACTTGGAAGTTCCAGTATTTTAACAGTATCTATGATGTTCAGGAACCCTTCTTTGAGAAAGATTATGATACAGAAAATTTTGATGAGATTCAGGTTCCGAGTGTATGGCAGATGGCAGGATATGACACACATCAGTATACAAACATCAGGTATCCGTTCCCATTTGATCCACCGTATGTACCACAGGATATTCCATGTGGAACATATGCACATACCTTTGTTTATCACAAAGATGAAAATGCACCAAAAGCTTTCTTGAATTTTGAAGGAGTAGACAGTTGCTTTTATGTATGGATCAATGGCTCTTATGTAGGGTATAGCCAGGTTTCTCATATGACCAGTGAGTTTGATATCACCGACCTCCTTCGGGACGGAGAGAACAGCATAGCGGTTCTGGTCATGAAGTGGTGTGATGGTTCCTATTTGGAAGATCAGGACAAATTCCGTATGAGTGGTATTTTCCGGGATGTGTACATTTTGAAACGCCCAAAACAGGCAATCAGTGATTATCATATTAAAACAAGAATTGAGGATATGCTTGCGAAAGTAGAAATTGAAATGAAATTCTACTCTCCGTTAAATGTAAAAATTTCGATTGAAGATAGAAACGGAGCAGTTGTAGCACTAGGAAGTATTGCTGAAGAAGGAACAGCTGTATTAGAAATCGCAAGTCCGGAACTTTGGAATACAGAAAATCCATATCTATATAAACTGATTCTTGAAACAGAGAATGAAGTAATTGTAGATCACATTGCATTAAGAAAGATAGAGATTAAAGACCAGGTTATTTATTTAAATGGACAGAAGATTAAATTCCGTGGTGTCAATCGACATGATTCTGATCCGGTTACTGGATTTACAATCAATCTGGAACAGATTACAACCGATCTTACGTTAATGAAGCAGCATAATTTTAATGCGATCCGTTCCAGCCACTATCCGAACGCACCATTTTTCTATGAAATGTGTGACAAGTATGGATTCATGGTAATAGATGAAGCAGATATTGAAGCTCATGGTCCATTTATGATCTACAGAAAAGAAGACACCGATTACAATCGGTTCAAACGATGGAATGAGAAGATTGCAGATGATCCGGTATGGGAAGAGGCAATCGTTGATCGAGTAAAACTCATGGTGGAACGTGACAAAAACCGTTTCTGTATTGTTATGTGGTCAATGGGAAATGAGAGTGCTTATGGCTGCAACTTTGAAAAAGCACTGGAATGGACAAAGAATTTTGATCCAGACCGTATCACACAATATGAGAGTGCAAGATATCGTAATTATGATGAAACATATGATTACAGCAATCTGGATGTGTACAGCCGGATGTACCCGGCGTTTTCCGAAATTCAGGAATATCTGGATAAAGATGGAAGCAAACCCTTTCTTTTGGTAGAGTACTGTCACAGTATGGGAAACGGACCTGGAGATTTTGAAGATTACTTCCAGATGATTCAGGATAATGATAAAATGTGTGGCGGTTTTGTCTGGGAATGGTGTGACCATGCGATTGCTCATGGAACTGCTGAGAATGGAAAGACTATATATGCTTATGGGGGCGACCATGGCGAAGAAATTCATGATGGCAACTTCTGTATGGATGGATTAGTATATCCGGACAGAACGGTACATACAGGACTTTTGGAATACAAGAATGTTTATCGCCCGGCAAGGGTTATTTCCTATGACAAAGAAAGCGGAGAACTGGTGCTTCATAACTACATGGATTTTGATAATCTGAAAGATTATGTGAAAATCAGCTATGAATTGACACAGGATGGACTTTTGATTGGGAAAGGAAAGCTTGCTGAAGTATCTGTGGTACCACATAGTGAAGGAAAAACAAACCTGCAGGTCAACGTTCCGGAAAATGGAAAATGCTATTTAAAACTCACTTACCACCTGAAAAAAGAAATGCCTCTGCTGGAAGAGGATTATATCCTTGGATTTGATGAGATCGAAGTAAGCCAGAAGGATGCCAAATGTCAGTTGGCAGAAAAATGGGTTGAAAAAACAGTGACGGATTCTGAATTACAGGTGAGTGAAGATGATACCCAGATTCATATCAAAGGCCGTGAATTCGCATATACAATCGACCGACGGACTGCACTTTTTACAGAGATGAAATTTGCAGGTCGGGAATATCTGAACCACCCGATGGAATTAAATATCTGGAGGGCACCAACAGATAATGATATGTACATCAAGTCTGAATGGAAGAAAGCCCATTATGATAAAGCTTATACAAGAGCTTACACGACAGAGGTCGTGCAGGGAAAGCATGGTGTGAAAATTACAAGCCATGCATCCGTTGTGGCAGAGACAGTACAGAAGATTCTTGATGTGACGATCACATGGAAAATAGAAGCTGCTGGAAAGATTGATGCAGATATTGCAGTAACAAAAGATGATGAATTTCCGGACCTGCCAAGATTTGGTGTGAGGATGTTCCTGGATAAAAAACTTTCAGCTACACGATACTTTGGAATGGGACCACAGGAAAGCTATTGTGACAAACATCAGGCTGCGAGCCACGGTTTGTATCAGGCAAATGTAGATAATTTGCATGAGGATTATATTCGCCCACAGGAAAATGGAAGCCATTATGATTGTGAATATGTAGAGCTTAACAACAGCCGATATGGAATTGTGGTCTCTGCGGAAAATGCCTTCTCATTCAATGTTTCTTATTATACGCAGGAAGAACTTGAGGAGAAAACGCATAATTATGAACTGACAGAATCAGATAGTGTAGTATTTTGTGTTGACTATGCACTAAATGGCATTGGTTCTAACAGTTGTGGTCCAGTTATATTGGAGCAGTACCGATTTGATGATGTATTATTCCGGTTCCAGTTTACACTGATACCGTATATAAAGGGATAATAAAGTTTCATGTAACCCGTAAACAAGGAAAGAGAGTCTGATTGTTATGTAAAGTCCGGATATACAGAGCAATCAGACAAAAACAGAGAAAAAACTAGAATTAGACATCATACTCTGTTAGACATCTTGAAATTCTAAGTGCGATGAAGATGAGGAGCAAAGAAATTCGATGGAAGAAAAAAAGTATTTGAAATGGTATAACAAAATTGGATATGGATCAGGCGATATTGCAGGTAATGTAGTCTATGCGTTCCTGACATCTTTTATGATGGTCTATTTGACGGACTCAGTAGGACTTGCTGCAGGTGTCGTAGGTACCCTGATTGCCGTATCAAAACTATTTGATGGTTTTACGGATATATTTTTTGGATCAATGATTGACAAAACACACAGTAAAATGGGAAAAGCGAAACCCTGGATGCTATATGGATATATTGGTTGTGCCATTACGCTGGTCTGCTGTTTTGCAGTACCAGTCAGCTTGGGAACAACGGCTAAATATGCATGGTTCTTTATCTCTTACACACTGTTAAATGGTATGTTTTATACAGCAAACAATATTGCTTATTCAGCACTTACGTCACTGATTACAAAGAACAGCAAAGAGCGTGTGCAGATGGGATCTTACCGTTTTATTTTTGCGTTTTCAACAAGTCTTCTGATTCAGGCAATTACAGTTGGATTTGTAGATAAATGTGGTGGAGATGCTGCAGCATGGAGAACGGTTGCTATTATCTATGCAATCATTGGTCTTGTCGTAAATACGATTTCAGCACTTTCTGTTAAGGAACTTCCTGAGGAAGAACTTAACGAAGGAGAAGTAAAGGATGATAATGAAAAGTACGGAATGGTACAGGCATTCAAGCTTCTTGTTAAAAACAAATATTACATGATGATTTGTGGAACATATATTTTACAGCAGTTATATGGTGCCATGATTGGAGCTGGCATTTATTACATGACATGGGTACTGAAAAATAAGAATTTGTTTGGACAATTTGCATGGGCAGTAAATATTCCACTGATCATTGCCCTGATTTTCACACCGACATTAGTTGGTAAGTGGAAAGGTATGTATAAACTGAACTTAAGAGGTTATGTCTTAGCAGTCATCGGTAGAGCACTTGTTGTTGTTGCAGGATATATGGGCAGTGTTCCGCTGATGATGGCATTTACAGCTCTTGCAGCCTTAGGTCAGGGACCATGGCAGGGAGATATGAATGCAGTTATCGCATCCTGCTCTGAGTACACTTATCTTACACAGGGAAAGAGAATTGACGGAACGATGTACTCTTGTACTTCTCTTGGCGTAAAAATCGGTGGAGGTATTGGAACCGCTGTTGTTGGATGGCTGCTTGAGTTCAGTGGATATATCGGAACAAATGCAACTCAGCCGCAGTCTGCACTTGATATGATGCAGTTTATGTATCTTTGGCTTCCGTTAATCTTTGATGTATTGATTATGTTTGTACTTTCAAGAATGAATGTAGAAGATGCAAATAAAAAACTGAAAGCAGAAAAAGGAATTGCTGCAGATGAAGTAACAGATGCATCAGACATAAATTAGAATTGACAGGAGAAAGCGTTGTCTGGTCATTGCTCGATGAGACAGTGCTTTTTTCTATATATAAAATGATTGAACTGTATTTTGAAAATAAAAAAGGACCACTTCATTTTTGTGAAATGGCCTTAAGAAAATATTCAGTTCTCACAAAATAGTCCTTTTAGTATTTATACATGGTAAGGATGCTCAAAATATTCAGTGTAGAATACTAAAAGGTCATTCAGATATTTTTTTAGGTTGCTCATTTGCAATTCCTCCTTTCCTTATTTACAAGTTGATTATAAGATAGGTGTAAAAGGATTGCTTGCCAAATCGAAAGAAGATATAGACAAATGTTGCAAAGGGGAGTATTTCATGCAGTTAAAATATGTTGACACAAAAGAGGAGATCATAGCAATAAATAGGAAGTCAAAACATATTGAACCACATCTTCATAATGCACTGGAGATCGTTTGTGTAACAAGTGGAGCATTAGAACTTGGTGTCGGACAGGAACTATACCATATGGAAAAAGGAGATATAGGCTTTGTATTTCCAGATGTTATTCATCACTATCAGGTACTGACACCCGGCGTAAATAAAGCGACTTATCTGATTGCATCGCCATTTACGATAGCCAAATTTGCAGATATCATGCAATCCATGGCTCCTGAATACCCAATCATCAAAGCGGAAAAGGTTGAACCAGAGGTATATAGGGTTATAAATGCAATTTTAGAGACAGAACAGTCGGATATTACTGTTGCACAGGCATATCTTCAAATTGTGTTGGCACGCTGCATAGGAAAATTAAATTTGGTAGAAAAGAGTAATGTGGGGAGCAACGATCTTATTTACCAGACAGTTTCCTATATATCAGCAAATTTTAAGAAGAAATTTTCGCTGGAAGAGATGGCAAAAGATCTGGGGGTGAGCAAATATGTTTTATCCAGACTCTTTTCCAAAACATTCCATAGAAACTTTAATCAATATCTTAACGATGTAAGGCTGAACTATGCATGCCAGCGTTTGGAAAATACGAGTGATTCTATTACAAACATTTGTCTGGATAGTGGATTTGAAAGTCAGAGAACATTTAACCGAGTATTTAAAGAAAGATATAAAATATCACCGAGTGA
>NZ_JBQIOP010000021.1:0-70914 GCF_056822245.1 Petralouisia sp.
TTCTATATGAAATCTCTATTTTTCTGTATTCCTATTGAATTTACTTTTTCAAAGCGGAATTTAATCTTACAAAGTGGAATTTACTTTTTCAATTCACCTTTAAGTAATTGGCAAGCAATTTCTTCTATATATACGAAAAAACTGCAAAAAAGCCCCTTCACAAAACAAAAAAAGCATCCGATATAGATATTGAATTATAGATTGAACGCAAAAGGTACAAGGAGTTATTTTGCGCCCCCATGCTTCGGCATGATTTCACGGATGAAAGGAGGGGATTTTTATGGCCGGCATCGATACTGCTTATAATTACTATCTGAGCACTTATGGAAAACAATCGGCTTCCCGCTACGATTCGCACAAAAAAAGCGAATTGCGCAGTATATACAACAACATCGTAAAAATCAATAAAGACTCCCCCCTCTACAAGATTAAACACTCGGGGGATGTACAGAAGTTTGCCATTGACATCAAGGAAAGCACCAGGGTGATCAAGAATGTAATTGCTTCTCTTTCTGATGCAGAGGAGGGAATCGGCAATGCATTTCAGAAAAAGATTGCCGTATCTTCCCAGGAAGATGTTGTTTCCGCTGATTTTATTGGCGACAACAAAGAATCCGAAGAAACAGACAGTTTTCTCATTGAAGTAAAACAGCTTGCCTCTTCTCAGGTTAACCTGGGGAATTTTCTGGATAAAGACAATTTATCCTTACGGCCCGGCTCTTATTCCTTTGATTTGGAAAACACTTCGTCTGCTTTTGAATTCCAGTTTACCATCAATTCAGACGATACCAATTATACCACCCAGTTAAAGCTGTCCAATCTGATCACCAATGCAGATATCGGCTTAAAAGCATCGGTGGTGGAAGATCCAAACGGCTTAAGCGCACTGCAGATTGAATCGGTTTCCACCGGAATTGCGCCGGAGGAGAATTACCTGTTTTCCATTTATCCTCAGGGAACCCGGGATTCCATTTCTGCCATTGACGCTCTTGGCATTGACCATGTGGCTCAGGAAGCCGGCAATGCAGTTTTTTTGTTAGACGGTGTGGAACGCTCCGCTTATTCCAACACATTCACCATCAACCACGCCTTTGAACTGACCCTTCGGGGGCTCAGTGAAGAAGGAAATCCGGCTGTCATCGGTTTCAAAACCAACGCTGACGCCATGGCTGAGAATATTCAGACGCTGGTAGATTCCTACAACTCTATTCTGCATACTGCCAATAAATATTCCGATTCCCAGCATCAGAGCGTGAAGCTGTACCGGGACATGAGCAGTACTGCTTTTACGTTCCAGAACAGCCTTGAGAGCATGGGGCTTCTGGTAGATGATAAGGGTGAAATCTCCATAGACAGAGCCCTGCTGACGGAATCCGTTTCGGAAGAGAATGCAGAGGAGCATTTGTCTGTGTTAAATGAATTCAAGAATCTTCTGAATGCGAAAGCTAACAACGCTTCTTTAGATCCCATGAAATATGTGGATAAAATCATTGTCACTTATAAGAATCCAGGAAAGAATCTGGTAACCCCTTATATTACTTCCATTTACTCCGGAATGATGATGGATCGGTATTGCTGATGAAAAATATAAATGAACCTATAATAAAGGCCGCATTCAGGATTGTTCTCCCAAATGCGGCCCTTTTAGTTCTGTAAATATTCCCGGGTTACGCTTCTGTCACAATTAGAAATTCATTAACCGGTTCACGCTTCCATACTGCTCCATCTGCTTCTTCTGCATCATAATCCGGTATTCCTGCAGCAGACTGTTCTTCTTCATATCAGAAACTGCCCCTGCATAATCCAGATCTTCAATCCGGCTGCGTGACGCCGTAACATTGTAAGATGCATAGGAGTTGTAATTAATGGTGTGATCCAAACGGTTGTAGGTCGCTCCAAGTCCGCTTCTTTCCGAAGAAATCTTCTCCAATGCGCTGTCAATGGCGGAAATATCAAAATCCCCTGTCACATCATAATCAGAAAGCCCCAGAGAATCCAAAACTGCATTGGGCATATTAATGTTCATGCCGCTTCCGTCCGGGCCTGACGCCACATGGGAATTCTTCATGGAACCGTCCAAAACGTTCATGTTGTTGAACTGGGTGTTCTTAGCCGCATCAGAGATATAGCCTTTGAGCTGATCAATTTCCTGCTGAATTGCCGCTCTGTCGTCGTCTCCGTAAATTGCCGTATTAGACGCCTGAATGCTCAGCTCCCGCATCCGCTGCAGGGAATCTGAAATCTTAGACAGACCGCCTTCCGCCACATTCACCATATCCTGAGAGGTGGCGGCATTGCGCGTGCCCACGTCATAGCCGTTGCTCTGTGTCAGCATCTTTGCCGCTATTGCAAGACCTGCTGCATCGTCCGCGGCTTTATTGATCCGCCTGCCGCTGGATAACTGCTGAAAATTCTTTTGAAGATTCTGATTCTGTTTGGTGTACAAACTGCGGTTCTGGTATAAATTCCGGCTGCCGCCAATGGATGAAATACTCATAAAATAACCTCCTTCCTTTTATAGCTTTTACTTCCTTATGTCAATACCTTCTGCTGTTACAATACCCATAATCAAATGATACGTGCGTTCCTGAGTATAATTTAATTATAGCAAAGGGAAAAATATTTGCAATGGATATTTGGAAAATTTTAAAAGACGCCCTGTATACAGTTCCAATTATTTCACTTCCTCCAGAACTTCTTCAGCAGCTTTTCCGAAGTTCTCAAACACCGGAAGGGTTTCTTTCATGGAAGCGGCAATCTCGCTGTCTTTCTTTCCCTCCAGAGCCTTGCTGAGCTTCAGAATACTGCTGTTAATGTCCTCTTTGTGGATGCGCTCCCTGGTCTCATTCAAAAGCGTCATCGTGCCGTTTAAGATGCCGATTTCCCAATTGATGCCTTTGACAATCTCATCCAGAAATTTGTCTGTGTCCTCTTTCCGATCCCCTTCCAGTTCCGGAATAATGTTCTTCATGCTCTTTATCAGGCGTTTGTTATAGTCCTCCAAAACCTCCAGCGCCTCTATCTGCTGTGCGCGCATATCCTCCATGATGTGCTTCCTCCTTTTCTCTTGTAAATTTATCAGCAAACAGTCTTAAGAATCTGCCTCACCCGCAGCTCCAGAGAATACTGTTCTTTTGCTTTCCGATAGCCGCTTTCGGCAATTGCCTGCCGCTCCTTTTCATGCTCCAGATAATACCGGAGCTTTTCCATCAATTCCTCTTCGCTTGCGTAAATCTCCAAATCTTTTCCAACTTCAAAATACTCTGGGATCTCACTCTGGAAGTTCGTCAGCACAAACCCCCCGGCCCCAAGAATATCCCAAAGCCTCAGAGGGAGACCCGTCCGGATAGGCTTTGAAGTGAAATTCAGATTGATTTTTGACAAATGAAAAATTTTGGGCATCTCTGTGGTGCTTTTGGCAAGCCCCCTGTAATTTGCCCTGGGCAGAGGACTGAAATCACTTGCCGTATATAAGTCCAGGCTGTATGCTTCCGACACCCGTTTCAGCAGCCGCAGACGTTCCTGCTCGGTGACCTTGTTTCCCAGATAGAGATGGGCCATTGCTGCACGGTCATTGTGGCTGGCCTTCTCCGGAAAATGATAAAAAGGCACTTTTTCCTTAAACTGCTGCAGCACCTCATCCGTAATGCATTCTTCCAGGAAATTGTAACCGTAAACCTTGGTCTGGGCCTCAATGACCCCATCCAGATAGCCTTTCAGCCAGGATTCCTCTTTCAGATGGTTATAGGGGCATTTTTCTGTATACAGAGATCCGATAAAGGAAACATCCGCAGAATATTTCTTCCTGTCTTGTTCTGTAATTGTCTCTATCAGAGAATCCAGACGCACATAATCTGCGCCCAATGGCAGGTAAAATATCCCTTTGGGATTCTCCCCGCGGAATTCCTCATACAGCGCATAGTCAAATAAAAATATGCGGTTCCAGCTGTTTCGGATGGAATGGGAATACAATTCCATCACCGGACTGTCCACAATCCAGCATACGTATGGAATATGAAAAATATTACAGACTTCAGAAACCACCGGAAAAAAATTGATGCTGAAAACAATCTGGCTTTCCTGTTTTTTCAATTCTGCGCTGACCAGATTCATCTGACCTCTGGCGTCCAGCTCCTTGTTCCTCATTTCCTCTGTAATCTCAGTGACCGTGTGGCCCAAACGCTGCATAATGGCGATAATATCCGGTTCGCAAATGCTGTTGTAGCGATAAAATAATATGTTCATTTCTGTTCCTCAATGCGTATTTCTTCTATGTCATAAAACTCCGCGATTACCTGGCTTCGGTAAACTTCATCACGGATCGGCAATAATCTCTGCTCTTCTCCGATTTCGTTATTATATTTGCCCTCTACGGAAATTCTGCGCCCTTCTCCCTGCAAAAACCACTCATATTCCAAATCAATATGTCCAATATCAACTGCCTGATAGCCTTCTTTGCACAAGTCAGCAGCCAGAACCGTTGCAGCCGCGCCCAACGCCAACAGAAACAGTTTGTCTTTGGGCTGCTTCAGGCAGCAGTCCAAAATCTCCTGATACCGGGAAAATGCATTTTCCGCAGGGCCGATCATCCGTTTCACACTTTTGGCATTGTCAAATAAATCATTTCCGACACCAAGGCCGGTATAACATCCTTCCACAAAGATACAGTCTCTGCCTTCCCAAATTCTTTTCAAATTATCAAACCGCCGTCTCGGCTCACCGGTCTGATTATCTGCATACATCACATAGGGCCTGGTCACATAAGCGTCATAATATTCTTTTTCAGGGTTAAGAAGCTCCAGATGCTCCTTACGCACCTGGGGATTCAGGTAGCATCTTATCTCCCTTTTTGCCTGTTCCGTATATTTTTCCAGGCTTCCGTAATTATCGGCAATTCCCACCAGAAGATTTTCATCCTCTGACCGAAGGGTTTCTTTCAGTTTCCGGCTCAGCTCTTCCTCCACCTGAGTTTGAAATCTATGGCGAATCCGTCCTGCAATAGCGGCAAATTCCCCGTCTCCGAACCTGGCCATGGATTTTCCATGATTCACAATTTCATCCACCGCAAGCTCCGCACTGGAAATCTTCGGAAAAAAGCCTTCCAGGGGCTGCTTCATTCTGTCATACAGCTCATATACGGCGTTTTCCTGGAAATTCAAATGCTCCTGATGGTTCTGTTCAGACCATTCCAGCAGTTGCTTCTGCCCCCGGATCAGCAATTTATTCTCTTCTTCCAATTGATACACCCTGCGCTGTAAGCCTTCCACAATACCTAAAAGGCTCAAAAACTGTTGCTCCAACTCCATGATACCACCATCCTTTAGAACTTCTGTTTTTTATCCACTATACTATTGCAGATATCTGTTTTTATCCACTATACTATTGCAGATATCTGTTTTTATCCACTATACATTGTAGATATCTGTTTTGTATGCATTCATATTATGCCGCATCCATTCAATTGTTTCTGATATTCCTTCTGCAAACGTATACTGCTGTTTCCAATCTGTCAGCTTTCGGATCTTCTCATTGGAGCCTAACAGACGGTTCACTTCGCTCTTTTTGGGCCGCAAACGCTGCTCATCGCAGATAATCTCTGCCTTTGGATTAATCTGGGAAATGATTTCCCGGGCCAAATCTCCAATGGAAATTTCCTGCTGGGTTGCAATATTGATCTCTTCTCCGATGGTTTTCTCAGACTCCGCAATGGCAATAAATCCTGCCGCTGTATCTTTCACATAATTAAAATCCCTGGTGGGCGTCAGAGACCCTAACTGAATCTTCTCTTTTCCTGCCAAAAGCTGGGAAATGATGGTGGGTATCACTGCCCTCGCTGACTGCCGGGGCCCAAAGGTGTTAAAGGGCCGTACAATGGAAACCGGCAGCTGAAAACTTCTGTAAAAGCTCTCCGCCAACCGGTCTGCTCCGATCTTGGTGGCCGAATATGGGGACTGGCCCTGGTAGGGGTGATTCTCATCAATGGGCACATACTGGGCCGTTCCGTATACCTCAGAGGTGGAAGTCACCAGAACCCGCTCTGTCTCCAACTGACGGGCTACCTGCAGGACGTTCAGCGTCCCTTTGATATTGGTATCCACATAAGAATCCGGAGAGTGATAGCTGAACGGTATGGCAATCAGCGCCGCCAGATGAAATACCGCGTCCATCCCCTTCATGGCTTCCCGCACTCCGTTGGGATCGCGGATATCTCCGGTAAAGACTTCAATTTCTTTTAACTGTTCCTGTGAAAGACTGTCCAGCCATCCCCAGGTATTAAAGGAATTATAATAGGCAAATGCTTTGACCTCATAGCCTTTTTCCAAAAGGCTTTCTGTTAAATGGCTTCCGATAAAACCATCTGCCCCGGTTACTAATACTTTTTTCATAATGGAAAATCCTTTCTTGTGTTAAATATTACTCCGCCTTCAGGCTCAGCTTCTCTTCCATGCGGCGCATTTCTTCAAATTCACCCATATCCAGAAATGACTCCTCGCTGATGGGGTACATACCCACACCCCGTTCTTCTTTCAGCAGCTTGTCTGCCAAATCTGTCATATGGAATAGGGAGCCTTTTGGTATATCTTTCAAAAGCTCCGGATTCAGAATATACATTCCGGTATTGACGAAATAAGAAAGTTTGGGCTTCTCCTCCATGGAATGGATTCTGCCGTTTTCCGTGGAATGAACTACACCGTAGGGCACCACAATATTTTTCAGTGCGGTTACCATCGTCAGTTCATTTCCTGATTCCAGATGATACCGGTAAATATCAGCATAATCGGCATGAATCAGAATGTCGCAATTTGTCACAATAAAGGGCTTATGTAATTCTCCTCTCAGCAGCGTAAGGCTTCCTGCTGTTCCCAGTGGCTTATCTTCCTCCACATAATCCAGAGTGTATTCTGAAATATTTTCTGAAAAATAAGACTTAATCATGCTCTTTCTGTAGTTCACCGTCGCATGAAAATCCCTGACCCCGTATTTGCGGAATTCATTGACAATACGTTCCATAATGGGAATATCCCCAATGGGAATCAGGGGCTTGGGAAGAATCTTCGTATAGGGATAGAGACGGGTGCCTTTGCCGCCGGCCATAATCACAACAGGTACCTCCTGCAGCGGCATGCTGTATTCTGCATTTTCATCGCCGTCACTTTCTTCTTTGAAAATAATATCCTTGATCCGATTCTCCTTTGTCACCACCGGCAAAGCGGTGATCAGATATTTTTCCATATATTCTTTGGCGCATTTCCGCTCCCTGCAGGTGATGACTTTGGGATTCCTGTTCATGATATGACGGATTTCCCCCTGCAAATCTCCTGTTTGAATCAGCCAGCGGCGGATGTCTCCATCTGTCACAACGCCAATTAATTTTTCACTATCATCTATTACAAACAAAATTCCTTTTGCATTGGAATCAATTCTCTGCATCGCTTCCACAACTATAACTGTCTGCGGAACCAAAAACCTGCCCAGTTCTTCTCGTTTCATCCGGTGAACCTCCTGTTTGGTGCACTGCCTTCCTGGCAGCTCATAGTCTATTATAGGTATATCGGCTTTATTAGGCAAGTTCTTTAACGAATTAAAACTGGCCCCTCCTGAAACACACTTTCTTCAGCGAATCAGAACTGGCTTCCCCTGAAACAATTTCCTTAACCAATCAGTACTGTTTTCCCCTGAAATGCAAATCCATAGCAGCGTATCCGTTCCTGCGGAATGCCTTTGGCCAGAAGGCCTGCGGCGTAATTCTTCTCCTCAATTTGGGCAAGGGCTGATTTGACCGTGTCCTGCAAATCCTGTTCCTTTTTGGGCTGGAATACTTTAAACTCCAAAATAAAGGCATCCTCGCCTTCTTTCAAGGGTTCCAGCATAACATCATACCGTCCGAAACCGCTTTCCCGATTAGAAGTCAGCGCATACCTTCCGGCTAATTCCACCATCAGCCCCAGTACAAAACCGTGATAGAAACGTTCCGGTTCTGATTTCGCCGGATGTTTTCCAGTATCAAAACTGCTGAATGTCTCCAGAGCAACGCGGTTCATGTATTCATTCATCGCCTCCACATCGCCCAAAAGCAACGCTTTGACAAAATCATTATAATCAGCCTTCGCTCTCGCAAACCAGTTCCGGACCATTCTGCGCAGAACCATCCGGACCTCAAGGTTTGTCAGCTCCAGTTCATATTCGTTCTCCCATTCTCCGGTTTCATAGGTGCGAATACATGTGCTTTTCACCTTCATATAACCGCTTGCCACGAAAAGGCTCCAGACTGCATCTTCCTCATGCTCCAGCATACTAAATACTATCTGCTCATCCATCAGCGTGCGGATAGAGCCTCCCTGAAGCAGCCTTTCAAAGCATTCTTTCATATTCCCGGTTCCTTCCCGGACCAGCTTTCCAATCAGGCTGTTGGAGCTGGTATTGGCCCAGTAGGCGCCTGGTTTTCTTTCGGCCAGATAATTAATAACCGACCAGGGGTTATAAATATCCTTCTTTTTTCCGAACGTAAAACCATCATACCATGTCTTTACTTCTTCTTTCCGATCCCCCATAGAAAACTCTTCCAATGCCAAAAATACTTCTTCTTCTGTAAATCCAAAGCATTCTGCATATTGATTCGAAGTGGTTGTAACTACCTTTAAATGGTTTAAATCAGAAAATATGGACTCTTTACTAACCCGTGTAATTCCTGTCAGCACCGCCCGTTCCAAATAGGTATTTGTTTTAAAACTGGAATTGAACATGCTTCGGATTAACTCTGTCAGCTCCTGCCAATACCCATACATATAGGCCTCCTGCATAGGCGTATCATATTCATCCAACAAGATAATCACTTTTTTCCCATAATAGCGGCTCAGATATTTGGCAAGGTGATGAAGCGCCATAGTGGCCTCCGTATCTTCCATATCCACTGTAACGCGCCGGAAAAACGCCTGCTCTGCCTCTTCCAACCGGCCGCTTTTCAACAGGAATGTATGATCTGTATAGAGATCCTCCAGAAGCTGGCATATCTTTCTTCGGGCATTATAATAATTGGTTTCCTTTACATTGGCAAAAGAAAGGCTGATGACCGGATAAGTTCCCTGAAGTTCACGATATCGCTCGTCCTTCCAGACAGACAGTCCTTCAAACAATTCTTTTCTCCCGGCATAAGAAACAGAAAAAAACTGCTCCAACATACTCATATTTAAAGTTTTTCCAAACCGCCTGGGACGGGCAATTAACGTTACCAGATCTCCGCTTTCCCACCATTCCCGGATAAATTCTGTCTTGTCTATATAGAAATAATTGTTTTCAATCAATCGGCTGAAATCCTGATGGCCAATTCCTACTACCCGCATTGTTTTGCTCCTTTCCTGCTCTTTCCGCTTAAATCGATTTTACCGCTTACGCCCGCCTATCAGAACCGTCTTCCCCCGAAAGGCAAATCCATAGCTGCGTATCCGATCTCTGGAGATGCCTTTGGCCAGAAGGCCTGCAGCGTAATTCTTTTCTTCGATTTGGGCAAGGGCTGCTGTTACTGTGTCCTTTAACTCTTTTTCATCCTCTGGGTCCTGCACCTTGAATTCCAAGATTATGGCGTCGTCTTCCGGTTTTCTTGGTCCAGAACCACGTCATACCAGCCGAAGCCGCTTTCCCGGTTAGAATAATGATTCATTGCTTTGACGTCTCCTAAAAGCAGCGCTTTAATAAAATCATTGTAATCAGAATCCACGCTGGCAAACCAGTTCCGGACTATTGGCCCAGTAGACCCCCCATTTTCTCTCAGCAAGATAATTAAGCACTGACCAGGGATTGTAAATATCTGTCATGTTCCCAAAAGTAAAACCGTCGTACCATTTCTTCACTTCTCCTTTCCGGTCAGACAGACCGAATTCATCCAGCGACGCAAATACCTCTTCTATAAATCCAAAACATTTTTCATACTATTCCGATGTGGTGGTGACCGCTTTCAGATGATTCAAATCAGAGAAAATAGATTCCTTGCTGATTCTGGTAATACCCGTCAAAACAGCCCACTCCAGGCTTGGATTCGTCTTAAAGGTTGCGTTAAACAACGCCCGAAAACCGCATCAATTATAAAATTCTCCGTTCATTCTGCATATACTCTTGCGTACCTGGTCAAAGGTCGTCTCTTTTACAGCGGCAAAGCTCAAAAACATCACCGGATAGGTTCCCTGCAGATTCCGGTACTCTTCCTGCCTCCAGATGGAACGGCCTTCAAATAATTCTCCTTTTGTCTACATAAAAATTGTTGGTAAGTCTTACGGTTTCAAAGTCCTGATGGCCTAGGCCTGTTTTTCTTGGCATGGGGTTCACCTTCCTTTCGGACTGCAAATTGTACGAGGAACCGTTAGCAAATTATTTGTCTCACAAGCTCCGCTAAAAATTCAGTAAACCTGCAATATCAGAAAAATTGATAACCAAATCGTCATAGACGCCAGCCTTTACAGAATCAGCATAGGTATAATCTCTTGTATTCTCTGATTCAAAATCATAAACAAGAATACGATCTTTCTCCGGATCAATAATCCAGTATTCTCTGACGCCGGCGATGCAGTATTTGAACAGTTTTGTATAATAGTCCATCCTCCTGCTGGCCGGCGATACGATTTCAATCATCCAGTCAGGAGTGCCCAGGCAGCCGCTATCTGTGAGTTTGGAAGGATCACAAATTACGGAAATATCCGGTTCCACATAGTTTTTGTCATCTTTGTGCAGAAAAACGGCAAACAGGGCAAAAACGCTTCACAGAAGCCGCCCTTTAACTTGATATAAGAATTTATGACAGAAAACAGTTCCTGGGCAATTGTTTGATACCTGCGGCTAGGAGGCGTCATATTGTAAATTTGCCCGTCTATCAGTTCGGCTCTGTAGCCTTCCGGGTGATTGTAAATATCATCAATGGTATAATATTTTTCTTGCGCTAATGTTGGGGGCATGGTATCACTTCCTTTGTTGGTTATGTGTATGGTTATAATTGCTATATTCCTATTTTGACAACTACTACATTTACTTTTCTCTGAAAATAAATAGTGGCATCTTTAATAACAGTATAATAAAATTTGAAGGATAACACAAATAATTTCGATATGTTTTGCTACAATAATTTTCAGCCGGACAGATACCCTTCTGATACGGTATTCTGCCCGGCTGGTTTCTTTGTAATTCTTTTTATTTCCTGCCTATGTAAATGTAATGGTGGAAATACCCGTCTTTATCGTCTGCTGAAAACAAACTGAACAATTTATAACTTCCAATATGCAATGTCTGAAAAGGCTGAAAAACTACTTCTTCATTTCTCGAAAATAGAGAAAGCTTTACCGCACTTTTACATTCCTTTAGAATGTCAATTTTTTCTTCCAAGTAAGTGCTGATATCCACATAATAATTTGGCACAAATCCATGTTCCGGCACTGCATAATGTGTTTCCGATGAAATCTCCATGCACAAAAATGTCTGAACTAACTCTGATGTGTGGTACTCATCCAGGCCAGCCGGATTCAGTTCCAGATTTTCCAACTCTTCCACGTCGTATCTCGACGCTGCCCGTTCCAGTTCTCTTCGTCTCTGTAGCTCTTCTTTGGTATATCCATATTCTTCTTTGGCGTTAGCCAAATTAATCCAGTAAATTTTATTTCCATTCCTGGAATACAGCAGCAGAGTTCCTCATGCACCTAATGTTTCATCATCTACATGGTGAGAAACTAACAGCAATTTCTTCATAGATATTCTCCTTCTTCTGCGGAAAATTTGTCACATTCCAATATAAAAATTACGCCCCGATATAGGGATGGTTGAGAATCCGGATCAAATTATACACGGCCCTGCTGAGCATACACCAGTCGATGGCTCCGTCCGCTTCCCCCAGACCGTACAAAAACTTGATTTTCAGACATAAATTTAGCCCCTTTCATTCATCTGTGACATTGCTGCGAGTTTTATTTTCGTAGCAATATGCAATTTTAATTTATATTGAACGCTCGCAAGAACATATCAATTTTTATCTCATTAGATTAGAGCATCCGAGTTTTCGGACAGTCTCCCCAATTATTGGGATGTTCTACCAGTTGCAATCCTATCACGCCAAGAGACAGCATGTTTCATATTTCTTCACGAATCAACTGCGGCCAACCAAAACAATAACTCACATTCTATATAGACTATACGCATTTTCTGTCCACTCTCTCTGTTTTTATTTACCACAATATCTCTTAGGCATTTGATAATCGTTTCTTTCCGCTTTCACAAAGTTCATAATTGTGGAATCATGGATATCATACACACGATAACATTCATAACCTTCAAACACTCTAATCATATCCTCTTTCGTAAAATCCCATAAATGATATTGATTATAGTGCGTGGTTTTTTTCCTTGGAAAAGAAATAATAATTTCAGGTATCCTGCAGCGCAGAACCATTTCCTTTAAAATCATCGGATTCTGCAGATGTTCCACTGTCTCTAAAGATACCAATACATCAAACGTACTGTTTATTGTTTCAGGAGAACCCAAGACAAACTCAATATTCTCCCTTTTGAAATGCCCGTTGGCATTTGCAATGGCCTGTTCGCTTTTATCAACCGCTGTTATCTTTTTAACATCGGGATTTTTAGACATCAGATAAGAGCCATATCCTCCGCCGCATGCAATATCCAAAACATTGCCATATACAAACTGCCTGACATACATATAGCGTTCGATGCCTCTGCGGATTATTATATCCTCTTCTATGGCATCAATATTTTCTTTATCAATCACAATTCGTTCCATCTCTTTCTTCTTCATCATACTCTCCTGTGTTATGCATCTTTTCTGTTATATTCTCTGTACCAGTTATAAAACTTTTCTAACCCCTCCTTTATGCGCGTTCTAGGATAAAAATCACAGACTCTTTGAATTTCTGTAATATCTGCATAAGTTTTCTCCACATCCCCGGTTCTTTTCTCACACATAACTTTACGGGCTTCCTTTCCTATCACATCTTCAATAGTTTCAATAAATGTCAGTAATTCAACCGGATTCCCACTTCCAATATTATAGATCTCATAGGCACCCTTCTTTTTGTGTTTTTTGAAATAAGAAAACAGCCCCAGCACCCCATCTACCAAATCGTCAATATATGTAAAATCCCGATACTGTTTTCCATAATTAAATACTTCGATGGGTTCATCGCAAAGAATCTTATCTGCAAATTTCCAATATGCCATATCCGGTCTTCCCAGAGGTCCATACACCGTAAAAAAACGCATCCCCAACCCATTAATTCCGAAATTATTACAATAGGTATACACCAAAACCTCATCGCTTTTTTTGGTAGCCGCATACAGGCTGACCGGAGCATCTGTTTTTAAATCCACTCTAAGTTTTTCCTCTTCTGCCTCTCCATACACAGAACTAGAAGAAGCATACATCAAATAGCCGATCTTATGCCTACGGCATAGTTCCAGAATGCGAAATGTGCCGACAATATTCGTTTCAATATACTTTTCCGGACAAGTCAGACTATACCGTACCCCTGCCTGGGCCGCTAAATGTATCACATAATCAATCGAATGGGCATTAGCAGCCTTTTCCAACTCATCCATATCACAGATATCCGCTTCATAAAAAACAAACCTGCCATACCTTTTCAA
This sequence comes from Petralouisia sp., assembly GCF_056822245.1. NCBI lineage: Bacteria > Bacillati > Bacillota > Clostridia > Lachnospirales > Lachnospiraceae > Petralouisia > Petralouisia sp. The sequence continues at coordinate 13,639 of NZ_JBQIOP010000021.1, forward strand.
AATATTTATACGCATTCTTTTTAGACTAATATCATAATAATCATTCAAATTATCATATCCAACTACCGCATAACCTTGTTCTAACAATGCTTTTGCAACATAGAAACCAATAAATCCAGCGCTCCCCGTAATAAACACTGTTTCCATAAATTCACTCCGTCATCTATAATATTTGATCCAGAATTTTTCTTTGAGTTCCATATAAATCACTTAGCACAGCTGCCCTCTCCAAAGCTTTCTCTTTTGCAGCCTCATAATATGCAGAATCTGTCACATAACGATGAATTCGCCCTGAAAAATCTTTATAAGCATCCACTGCAAACTCCTTTCCGCAAGTGTAATATACGTCTCCGAATTTCAATGTAACCACCGGAACTCCATGGGCCAGCGCCTCAAAACTAGAGCGTCCGCCTCCGCTCCGTTTCGGATTACAATAAACATTACACAACTTTATCACCTGTCCCGCCTCTTTCAAACTTCCGGCAAAATGCAGTTTCTCTATCTTTGTAATCCTGTTTTGAATTCTGACTTTATCATTAATTAATCCAATCATCAAAAAATGAACATCCTGCTGATTCAGAATCTCTTCCATAGATGTTATAAATTCCTCTGAAATCTCCGCATCCAGACGATTTCCAACAACAGCAACAACAAAACTGTCATCTCCGATTCCAAATTCAGAACGCTGATATTTCAAAGAACTCTCTCCCAATTGATAATTCACAACTGTTTCTATTATTTTCTGATATGGTTCCAGCCGTGCAATCTGAGCCCTATCGCTTTCCTCCAACTCCCTTCCCAGCAGAAGATATTCGCACATAGATGTTGGAATATCTGTACTGCATGGAAAACTAACTGTTTTTGTAAACATACTGCACAAATCCGCAACCAGGCAAGACGCACCCACATTGTAAACCAATCCTGGCCGTAATCGATATATCTGCTGCAGCATTTTATTGATGGCATCCAAATCAGGCATGTACTCTGCGATCTGCAAAAATGGAAATTCATAATCTTTATATCTGATGCTTCTTATGTGGTTATAATCTTTCACATAATTTGGTTTTATATTTTGCGCCAACCACGGACAGGGATAAAAATGGAAACTGGCATCATTCAGAATCATTACCTGCTTCTGCAGAAATTCTGCAAGCGTATATGCATAATCCAGAGTCCGCATTGTCGGCGCATGTCCATTTCCCAGAAACTGATTTGTTACCATAATCACCAGCTCTGTATTTGTATCATCTGTCTTTTCGTAAGTGCCTGTTAGCGAACCTTTCACTTTCTCATAAATAAAACGATACAAATCATACAGATTTCCCTCTAATTCTATCTTATAATCCACAAACAGCGCGCGGTTCAAAATCCAGTATATATTCCAAAGTTCCTCCAGTTCCAGTCTCTTCATATAAAAACAACAATGAAATAATAAATTTAGACATTTCGTTTTCAACGCTGTTTCATCACTTTGAGCAGCCGCAAGACTGAACAGCCACATAATGTTCCGGCCTTCCTCTACCGTCATTTTACCCAGATCATCCAAATGTCCCAGAAAATAATCTGCAATTTTTTCAGTCTCTTTTAACTCTTCCATATTCATAAAAACATCACCCTTCCTATAATGTCAAGCCTAAAAATTTTTGTTTTCCAGGCTTTTTCTAACTTGTCACCTCATATAAACAGAGCAAAAAATGATGAACAGTCATGATACCTCGTACTGACTTCCTTCGTTCCACCTGTTCATACACTGAATGCTAGCTAAACTTTCATACAGGGTCTATACCCTATAGCGAATATTCCTACCGGCTACAGCTCTTATTTGTCCTTGATTATTTACTGACCTGATCGTTTCCACACAACACTAATTCAATAGAGGCTCTCTTTCATTGGTCTTCTGTTGACAGGGATTGCTTGCCCTGTCTCCTTCGGATTCCTTTACGGAACCCATAGCTCACCCGCAGGAGCTTACATGTGATCACAATCAGTGACTGCATCTTCTGGATCGGATTTCCTGCTCTCGCTGTATAACGGGCAAGGCTCCGTTTATATTCTTCTCCATGCGCCACCGCCAACCGTGCTGCCTGAAACAGCCAATAACTCACCCGCTTTCGCCCCCTGTGACTGATCCTGGTCTCCCCTTTGCGTTTTCCGGAACTGCAGGACACCAACCCAAGTCCGCTCACTTTCTGGAGTTCTTTCAAAATGATTTCAAAATATTTTTTTCATAAGAATCTCTGCGATGGCGAAATCAAGTTCATCGTCAATGTCTACGGAATGTTCTTTGGACATGATGTAAGCATAGCATTTCTCTTTATAAACATTTGATGCGGAACATAAATGCTCCACTTTCAAAATATAAACAGCCCCATTCTCCCGGTAATACACCGGCAGGCTTTGCCTGGGAAGATATGCCAGTATCTCATCCTCAAAATCTTTCATAGACAAATCTTCCGGCAGCGTATTGCTCCACAACGGAGAATGTTCCATTTCACATACAGATGAAATCATATTCGCCTGCTTATCTTTGAAAAACTTGAAAGCGCCTGTAATATCTTCTGATGTCCGAAGAGGAGATGTTGGCTGTAATACTGTAATAGTATCGAAATGTTCTTTGTATTCATCATACTTGTTCAACACAAAGCGCATGGCGTCCCACATCAGGGCTGTATCAGAAGAAGTCGCCATATCTCGCAAAAACGGGATATCCGCTCCATATTGTATGCCAATTTTCGCATACTCTTCCGAATCTGTGGAAACATGTATTCTGTCAAATAATTTCGTATTTTGCGCCGCTTCTATGGCATATGCCAGTAATGGTTTGCCATTTAGCAGCTTTATATTTTTATCTTTTAATCCTTTTGAACCGCTTCTTGCGGGGATAACTGCAATGTTTGTCATGTTTTACTCCTGTTTTTAGATAGAACATAAAAATCCTAAATCCTCTGAGACAATTAATACCTTATTTTTCATCCCATCTATCTCACATATTGAATGCGCAATCTCTTCCTTTAATAACTCTTTAAGTACTCCTCCATTTTCTGATAGAACCTACTTCAAATTCTTTTCCACAAACATCTCATGCGTCCCTATACCTTGTAGTAATCACTGGAATCCCATGGTACATTGCCTCGAAAGCAGCTTTGCCGCTGCCTTTTCTATTTGGCTGAATGTACACATCGATTTCCTCCTGCATTCTATTCTCTGCTGAGACAATCAGCCATTTGATTTCCACTACTTCAAACTCTTTTCTTGTGCAAAAACGCAATGCTTTCTCATCCGGCATAATATAATTAAAGACAGATTCCACCACTTTCTGCCGAGGCTGTAATCTTTTTATCTTCTTTTTGTCTATATCTCTCAACTACCTGTTGAGCACTAAATAATCTGCCGTGCTCACTGGCATAGCAGTCGTACATGCAATTATAACATTCCTCACAAAATGCCGGCATAAATCCGAGGTAACTGAACTGCCACCCACATTCAGCACAAGCCTCGGAGACAATTTTTTGATGTTATAAATAACTTCGCTATTTCATGCTAATCCGGCATAGCATTCTTTATTTTAAAATATATAGCTGCATAAACTTCTTCCAATGTCTGTCCACACTCGTCAAAGAATCCTGATACAAAATAATTTCTCTGTAGTATCCAATATAGGGTCATTGTTCTTTTAGTGGGAAAAATCTTCTTTTGCAATACTGCACAGCAGTTCAAACACCTTAACATTCAATGTTACTTCATAAGCATCCCTTGCTAATAACAATAATGCAAATATTAACTACATCCCTTACTTCATCTGTAGAAATTTTAAATAAACTATTTTTGTCATTATAAAAAAATTTATCAATCCCTCTATCCGATCTATTTCCTCCAAACTCTATTTTTTCAAATTAAATTTCTTCTATTTCTCCGCCTGCACTAAAAATTGTTCCACAACATTTCCCCTGTCCGTAAACCTTAAAGTATCTGCCACAATATTCTGAAAACCAGTTTCTTTCAACAGATTTATTAACTCATCTTCTTCATAAAAATGTGATATGCCTCTCCCCGCCAAACCGCCTTCTGCAATATCGCAAAACGTATTTTCTTCTAATTTCGTTCCCGTTCCAAATCCTGTAGTCCCCGTTGTAAAAGATACTGAAAATAATTTCCCACCCTTTTTTAACATACGATATATCTGTTGATACATTTTTAAAATATTTTCTTTTCTATTTGCATAAACAGTTGCATTATCAATAACGCAATCGAAAAAATCATTTTCATAATCCAGTTCTAAAGCATCTCTGACCCTGAGATCCGCCTGTAATTTTTCTTCTTTCAGTCTTGTTTCCACTTTATTCACTGCACTTTTAGAGCCGTCAAACCCATATGTATCAAAGCCCTCCCTGGCTAAATACCAGGTATGGCTTCCTCCGCCGCATCCAAAATCCAATATCTTCACAGCTTTCCGAGCCTCATTATAATAATTTCTTGCAACAAAACGAATCACCGGTTCTGAAGGATATTTCCCCCATTCCTGCGCCGCATGGATTTTTTCCCAAGTTTCATCAAATGATTTCATACGAACTCTCCTTCTATATCATAAAATTTCTTTTTTAAATCTATCTTTCCGGATTGTAGAAAAGTTTTCATTGTCTTCACAATATTTTCCGATGTATTCCCATTTCCATAAGGATTTTTCGTTTCTTTCGCAATTTTCCGAAACTCTTTCGACATTGCTTTTTTTATACTCTCTTTTATCGCCTGAGCCTCCGGCTTACAGTCAATAATGCTGCTTGCACGCAGTCTTCCTTTCTGCCTGTCCCCAATATTGATCGTAGGAATTCCAAAACACGGAACTTCCACAATTCCGCTAGAAGAATTGCCTATTACAAACTCTGCATTTTTTATCAGGCTTAGATAACGCTTAATCCCTAAAGAAGCATAACAAAAAATATTCTTGCATTCTTTCATACTGTCTTGGAATATTTTATTGATGATCTGCCCCTGCAAATCTGCATTGGCTAAAGTGACTATAAAGTTTATATCAGGGAATAGTCTCAGCGCAGATATTACTTCCTCCGTTTGTCTTTGTGCTGAAGCCTTTTCCAATGTAACTGGATGAAATGTCAGACTCGCATATGGCTTTTCCAGAGAAATCCCCAAAAATTTCTCCAATTCCATTTGTGAAAGATATTCCATCTTTCTGACATTTTCTACACCCACATCCCCATAATTAAACACACGTTCCGGCGCCTCTCCCAACTGGATAATTCTTCTCCGGTATGTTTCACATGCCGGAAAATGCAAATAACTCATTTTCGTAATGCAATGACGCACTGCATCATCTATGACTCCCTCTGTTACCTCACCGCCAGAAATATGGGCAATAGGAATTCCAAATATCATTGCACTGCTGCAGATGGGAAGCAATTCATAACGATCGCCCTCTACCACTATCATATCCGGCTTTTGACGAGTATACATTTCTGCAAATAATTTTGCGGCATTCGCCATCGTATGACATATATCCATTTCTGTACCATTATCTCGCAAAATTTCAATCTGCTCCGCAATAGGAAATCCATCTTCTATGATTTCCTCCACAGTTTTCCCAAAATGTTTTGATAAATGCGTTCCTGTAACTGCAAGTATCAGCTCCATCTCATCATCTTTTATAATATTCCGAATCACGCCCCGCAAAAGGCCGTATTCCGCCCGTGTTGCAGTTACTACGCAAATCCTTTTCATCTTTAACCCTCTGCTATCTCTGTCTTATATCAGCACACACTTTTAAATTTATCATTTCTCTGCCTGTACCAAAAACTGTTCGACAATATTCTCTCTATCTGTAAATCTAAGACTGTCAATAATAATTTTTTGAAAACCAATAGTTTCTAACAAACTATTTAATTCTTCCTTTTCAAAAAAATGACATGTTCCCCTTCCTTTCAAACTCCCTTCCGAAATATCTTTAAAAGTATTCTTTTCCAATTCTATACCGGTTCCGCATCCTGTTGTTCCTGTTGTAAAAGTGATAGAATATAATTTCCCGCCCTGCTTTAAAAGGCGATAAGTTTCCTGATACATTTTCACTATATTTGCATACCTGTTTGAGACTATCGTTGCACTATCAATAATGCAATTAAAAAAATCCATTTGATAGTCTAATTCCAATGCGTCCCGAACTCTTACATCCGCCTGCAGTTCTTCCGCTTTTAATCTCTCTTTGACTTTCTCAACAGCGCTCTTAGAACCGTCAACTCCATATGTATCGAACCCTTCTCTGGCCAAATACCAGGTATGGTTTTCCCCCCCCCACTCCAAAATCTAACATCTTAATGGAATGCCGTTCTTTTCCGTAATAATTTCTTGCCACGAACCGTATTACTTGTTCTGAAGGATACTTTCCCCACTCTTGTGTTGCATGAATATTTTCCCATACTTCATCAAATGATTTCATCTTTCTTCTCCCTTTATTTATATTTTATTCCGTAATTAGTTCATCTTCTTTAAAATCTTTCACAGCAGCGGTTCCAATCATCTCATACCACCGCATAGGGCTGACGCCGTCTCCCGGGCGCTTCACGGAAAGATTGTCCGCTGTTAATTTTTCGCCTTTCTTAATATCCCGCTTCGCCACAATGCTTTTCCTTGCAATAGAAATATTCTTTTTTTCAGAGGGACTGGGCTTTTTTTCACCGCTTCCCATTGCCTTTTCAATATTTCGAATGGACGCCACCATCTGTTTTAACTCTTCTGGTTCCAGGCTTGCCTTATGATCCGGCCCTTCCATATTTTTATCCAGCGTAAAATGTTTCTCTATGACGGACGCCCCTAAAGCTGCTGCAGCTATAGGAACCTCAATTCCTGCCGTATGATCTGAATATCCCACCGGAACTTGAAACACATCTTCCATTTTTCTCATTGCATGCAAATTTACATCTTCCATTGGGGTAGGATATTCTGTATTGCAGTGGAGAAGCGTAATTTGACCCGCTCCATTTTTCCGCAAGATGGAAAGAGCGCTCTCAATTTCATCCATCGTACACATTCCTGTGGATAAAATAATATCTTTTCCTGTGCCAGCTATCTTCTCTAAATACGGAAGATTTGTAATTTCTCCTGAAGGTATTTTCCAAAATGGGATTCCAATCTCCTCCAGAAAATCAATGCTTTCCAGATCAAAAGGAGTGGATAGAAACATAATTCTTTTTTCCTTACAGTACTGTTGAATAGAACGGAACTGTTCAAAAGACAGTTCCAGTTTTTTTACCATATCAAACTGACTTTCCTCATTCCCCGTACTTTCCTTCTGATATTCCGCTTTTTGAGCAAACTTTGAAATTACATTTTCTGTCACAAACGTTTGGAATTTTACACAATCCGCCCCGGCTTCCACAGCCTTATCTACTAATTGAAGGGCCAGCTTATAATCTCCGTTATGATTATCGCCTGCTTCTGCTATGATAAATACTTTTTTTTCCATTCTCTCCTCCGCTCCGTCACTTCCTTTTGTATATTAAGCTCTGTATTTAATTAAAAACTGCTTAGCGTCATCAAAAGTCTGATCTTTTTCTCTTCTTAGGGACACTAATTCATCAAATGCCTGTGGATCAAAAATATTCCTTCCAATGCAAAAATCCAACAATCCCTTCCTGTTAAAATGCTTCTTAAAAGTCAAAAGACTGTCTTCAATTCCCACTCCGCCTCCCAAATGGAATTCCTTGATCCCCTGTTCCGCCGCCCAGTCAGCAGCCGTGCTCAGCAGCAAATTAGCCGACGCCAGTTTCCGATATTCCGGTAATGTTCCCGACAAGTGATAATGCATATATTTTTTATTATAAAAAAAGATAGAAGCACTGACAGGCATTCCCTGATAAACGGCGTAAAAGTATATTATATTCTCTTTCATGTGATGATTTATATATTCAAAATATTCCCGTTTAAAATAATAATAATCTTCTGCTTCATTATTTCTCATCGTTGCTTCATATATATTCTGAAATTCTTCTGCCCTCTCACCTTTATCTTTTACAATTTCTACTCCATATTTCAGGGCTTTACGAACCATGTTTCTATTATTGGGAGTCATATTCTTAAATATAATTTCTTTGTCTGCGGTATCCATATAAACTGTCTTTTTCATATACACAGTATCGCACACGTTCTCAATCGCTCTTTGATTCTGCAATAACGGATGAAAACGGAAAAATTGAGAAATTATTTTATGATTCCTGCACCATTCGCTCAGTTCTCTTATGAAATTTTCAACCCATTCCGTTGTTATATCACCTTCTGTCAAAGGCCCTCCATACCCGTAAGGGGTCGTCCAGTCGTAATAGGCACCTGATTTTAAATAAGGAGACAGCGGTAAAAACTTCGCAATATCCTCCTGCATCATTACATAACACAGCTTTCCCCCATTTTGCTCATGATAGATTAAAACAGGCTGTCCATCGCCATGCAACTGCAAGGAACAGGCATATTCATTAAGATAATAAATATCCCAATTCCGAAAACTCTTTATTGTGCTGTTCCATTTTTTCTTTTTCTCTATTGGAATTATTTCCATAGCTATCTCCTGATTTTTACGTAATCTCTTATTAGCTCTGTTAAATACTGAATATGTTCTGCCCCATATCTTTGATCTATCGGCAGTGATAGAATTTGCTCTGACATTTCTTTTGCATCTTTATGATCCTCCAAACCGGTTCCGGCCAATGGCCAATGTACGGCGCAATAGACCCGATGCTCCGCCAAATACTGGCGAAATTCATCCCTGCCATTCAAATAAACAGGACAGGCGAGGGGAACCATCTGCTTACCTTCCAGGGCTAATTCCATTCCGCATTTCTGCAATGCATTTCGCAGCATCCGATAATTCTTTCTTCTTTTTTCTTTCAAATCATCAATTGAAAAATACTTTAATAAGCTCCGGGATAATCCAGAAATCCTATATATTTCCTTCTGTTTGTCCAACTTCTCTTCCTCTTCTGTAAAAATCTTCCGGTACAATTCATTGCAATCTGCTTTCCCTTCAATATACAGTTTTTTCAGAATCATGGCTTCCAAAAGCACCGATGGATTTTTTGCAGATATATCCGCGAAAGAAATATCCATCCGCTCATTTTCGGAATACAATACCCCACCATCCGGAACGGGAAACCATTTGCGCAGACTGCAGACACAATAGTCTCCTATGGTTCTTCTTTTTGTAAAAATACTGTGGGTAGTATCTTCAATAATAACAAAACCATACTGTCTCCTGTTTCTATTTAACCAATTTAAAAACGTCTCATCCTGCATCTGCCCAAAATAATGCATAAGATAAACAGCGGTGACGTTCTCTGAAAGTTTACTGTCCAAATCCTCTGTATCAACAGTAAAATCTCTCTTGATTTTATAAAATACGATTGAAAAATTTTCCCGATATACCTTTACCACAGATTCGCAGATATAAGAGGGCAGCAGAATGATTCCCGAAGTTAACACTTGATTCAGGACAGCTAAAGCACTGCGCCCGCTGTCCATGTACCAAGTATGATACAACTCTAAATAACGAAATATGTTGTTTTCTGTATTATGCAAGCTGGAGATATCTAATTCAAAATTACTGCCAAGCTCCATAAATTATTCCTCATCCCTGGGCGGAGCATTTACTTCCTCCATCCCATCTGTAAAGATTTCTTCTGCAAACTCTTTAAATACCTTGGCCATCTCCGCTACATTCTTCATATAAAGAATTCCCTTTCTTGCCATTTCTTTTCCTTCTTCCCGGATAGAATCCTTTACCAAAAACTGCTCATTACTTAAAATATACTGGGCATTATTCATGGTGATCATCACCAATTGATAGGTACTTTTCTTCCCAATATCCTCCATCTTCCGCTCAATTTTCTTTAATAAATTCAAATATTCCTTTTGATCAATCATTCTCCTCTTGCATATTTTATCCAATTTTTGATATAGTTTTACTATTTTCTGCGAATTTTCTGATAGTTTCTGGAACTCTCCGCCCAAACCTTTCAGATACTTTACAGCCCACTCTTTCGCCCCCTCATCCAACATGAACGGCAGCTTTCCGAGACATTCCTGAATATTCACCTCTTTGGTACATTCTTTTTGAATTGCCTCCCGCAAAGTCATAATCTCTGTATTTTGGATCTTTGCTCCGCCTTCAGTGGCATTAATTACGCGGAAATTCTTTCTATGATTCTGGCATCCTTCTATGTACATATTGTACCAATCAATAAACACCTTAAAATCATTTCTTGTTGGAACTTTTTCCTCATAATTTCCCTCCACCATCCTAAAACGACTGGTGTTAACCTGCTCCATAACTTCATGAAAAGTTCCGTCCGCATGGGATTTATTGTCTGTATAAGCCAAATCCTGCCCTACTAGAATAACTGTATCAATTCCAATTTTATATAATAACGAAAATACGCTTGTGGCAACCGACCCGCCGCAGGATACATCCCCTATCTTCTGACCGCTTTTCAAAAATATTCTTTCTGCAAATTGGTATCCTTCATTAAAGAAGAACTTCATGCCTCTATGATACTCCAATATTTCCGGCGCCGCATTTAACGTAGTTAAAAGGGGAATTTCCCTTGACTCTTCTATATTAACAAGATCCAACGGTTTCATTGCATCAACAATTGCATACATATCCGGTTTTATCCCCGCCTGCAGCAAAGGCTTCATTGCAGTATCCACCGCAACAATAAACGCTTTCCCTTTTGCTTTCTTTAATTCCTGAATATTTTTATTGAGGGAAGGCCCAGCTGCCACCAGAATTCCCGGAATATCCCGCGGAATTGCCTCCAGAAGCTGGGTGGTTTTATAGCCGTTACATAAATGTCTCGCATTGTAAAATAAATTTTTTACCATAATAGCTGAAAAAATATTTTTAGTATTAAAATCCATTGTTTCCCTTAATGCAATATCACGGCATGTTTTCATAAACTCGACTGTTTCCTCTGGAAATAACTTCCCATAATTGGGAAGAACAATATTTTTGGAAAAACTCAGCATCTCATATATCAAAACAGTTTGCAAAATTCCTTCCATATGTTTTTTATCCATATCCTTCAAACCATCCACCCAAAACACAATCAGATGTTTTTTCATCCATGACTCTAATTCTACCATTTTTAAAAACTTCAAAAAAATCTGGATAGATGGTTCATATATAATAATTGTAATTCTGTTTTCTGTATGTTCCGCTAACTGTTTTAAATAGGACGGGTTTCCGGTTCCTACCATCAAAACCGTTGCATTAGGCTGAAGTTCTCCCAAGGTTTCCACCCAAATCTGAGCTGGTTCCACCGTATTCCGCTTACCATTTAAATAATAGGCCTTATCCTCCTTCTCTATTTTTAAAATCGTCTCCCCGCTATAAGCTGTTTCCTCTATAATTTTCAATTTTGGTTTCATTGTTTTTCTAGCTTCTTCAATCATTGTATCCATTCCCGGATAATGTTCTGCCAATACTTTCAGATTCTTTTCATAGACTGTCATCCGTTCCTTCCTCCTGCTCTTCTTCAACAAATAATTGAAGATACTCCATCAAACCGTAAGCTACCGCATCATGAAGCAATACTATATCTTCCTGTTTCATCGCCTGTAAAATATCATCTAAAATTACAATAATATTCTGGCACATTCCCTGGTATAGTCCTTCTTCTATCCCAAATCTATTTCCATCCAGAAACCATAACACAAATTCTTGTATTTCCGGTATTATTTTCTTTACTTGTTCTACGTTGCTCTGCATACGATAAATCAAATATAAAGCAGAGATATCTCTTAATTTTTGGTACAAATTTTGTATTCTCTCTTCCATGCTTTTCTCCAAGAATTTAATCATTAATTTATATTTTATGAATAAAGGAGCTGGCATTGCCAACTCCTCTATACTCTTTCATATCATAATTTAAAATTAGATCGTTTCTAATTACAGCTAATTACTGTAACAAGGATAATACACCCTGAGTAGACTGATTAGCCTGTGCCAACATGGACTGTCCAGCCTGAGCAAGAATATTGTTCTTGCTGTATTCAACCATTTCAGAAGCCATATCAAGGTCACGAATACGAGACTCTGCTGCCTGTGTATTCTCAGCAACATTATCCAAGTTTGCAATGGTATGCTCTAACCTGTTCTGAATCGCACCAAGTGCAGATCTCTGAGAAGATACCTTATTAATTGCATTCTGTACAGCAGTAATTGTCGCATTTGCAACTGCATAAGAGTCTACCTTGGGCTTATCATAAGTGAAAGAAGCGCCAGAAGCTGCAACTGTAGGTCCGTTTGCAACAACATTTGTCTTGTCAATATAATCTGCAAAGCTACCAGCCATTGCGTTGCTCATAGCTACTTTAGCTGCACTGATATCATTCGCCATAGCCCAACTAACTTTTGTGGAATAATTTGTTGTAAGAGAGATACCATTTGTGCTAAATTCACCGTAATATACATCTGTTCCGCTCATATACGGTGCATATTGATCTTCGGAAGCAGCATTTATAATTGCTGTTGAAAATGCCTGAGTTGCCAAAGCCTGATTGCTTGCTGCATCTTTAGAAGCATCCCACTGATAAGTCATTCCTTTATATGTTACAGAAAGTGGTTTGCTACCTGTCTGAGTCACACCAGATTCGAAACCTTTGATTTCTCTCAATCCCAGTGTCTCAGCATTCATATTGTCAATGCTGATCTGAATCTTCTGATTTGCATTTGCGCCAACCTGAAGATTTCTGGTTGTAAAAGTCCCATCTAACAAATTCTGCTTATTGAACTGAGTTGTGGTGGAGATTCTGTCTAATTCCTGTGTCAGCTGATCCAATTCTTCATTGATAGCTTCACGGTCAATGTTTTCATTCGTATCATTAGCACCCTGAACTGCCAGTTCATTCATTCTCTGAAGGATAGAATGAGCTTCATTTAACGCACCTTCAGCAGTCTGGATTAAGGATACGCCGTCCTGTGCATTGGTAGACGCACGGTTCAAACCGCGAACCTGGCTTCTCATTTTCTCAGAAATCTTTAAACCTGCCGCATCATCGCCTGCACGGTTAATTCTGTAGCCAGATGATAATTTTTCAGAAGATTTTGCCTGAGCACTTGTTGTAACGCCTAACTGACGGTTAGAATTGATAGCTGTAATGTTGTGTTGTACGACCATTGCCATAAGATTTTCCTCCTTGAATATACTGCAGCTTCCATGCTGCAAAATTATTATTTAATATAATCACCTCTGCATTTGCTTCAGTGTTTATATTCTGATAAAACAGTCTTTTCATATTTCCAAATAATCCCTAGGTTAATTACTTGAAAACCACAATGCAATCTTTTATATGCTGCATCTTTGACTTACATTATTTTTATCGGTTGTTTTTAAAAAGACTTTATAGTCATTTTTGAAATTATTATAAAATTATATTTTTGATTCACTATTTTTTCGCCAGCGTATGACTTTGTCACAGCCATCTTTAAAAGACACTTGCGGATGATATCCAATATCTTGAACCAGACTTTCAATATTCGCCTGCAATCCAATGATACAGTCATTATCCACTTTCCTTGCAAATTCACAATTTTCATCTGTCCCGCACAAATCCTTCAATTCCATAATAAATTCCTTCAACGGTCTGGATTCACCGCTGGCTATGCAATATACCCGATTTTCATTGACCAGTTCCCCAATCAGATAAAACATCCGGCCCGCATCATCTTCATACAGATAATCCCACATTTGCTCTGCAGAAGAAAATCTGGCCGTTTCTCCTTTCAGAAACCTGTCAATCGCATAATTAATCATAGTTTCTTCTCTGTCATAACATCCATACACACTGAAAATCCTTGCCCAAATATGCGTCAAATTATGTTGTTTACACAATTTTCCGCTCAATATTCCTGCACTATACTTCGCCATGCCGTAAGCAGTCTGAGGATTTACAGGAGTATCCGGAGCAATCACAGTATCAACCTTACCGTATTCCGCCTGTGACCCTGCACCGATGAATTTTTTGCACCCAAGCCTTTTCGCCAGATTTACCGCATCTAAAGTATACTTAATGTTTGGCTCCTGCAGCATAGGATTATCCCGTTCCTCCTTTGAGGTATGTCCCCAGGCCATATGATAAAACACATCATAGGAACCTGATATATGATCCATGGAATCCAGACGTCCCAAATCACACTCATAAACTTTCAATAGTTTTGATTCAGGCAGACGGTTCATATGAGGAGAGTGCTTCCGTACAACCGCGAGCACTTCTGTTTCTCTCTTTATAGCTTCCCGTATCAGTGCAGATCCTATCATACTGGTTGCACCGGTTACAATTATTTTTTTCATCATTATCCATTTCCTTAATACAGTTCCATTATATACCCTAAAGTTCTTCCACAGGCTCCACTATCATATGACTCTCAAATTCTTCTCTTGGCAAAAATGGATACATATCCTCAATAGGAGCGGACACTAATCTTCCATCTTCCAATTGCCTCGAACTCACAGACGGCATAACTTCCTGATCACGTATAATTTTCACTTCACATAATACTGGCCCTGCCTTTGACATAATTTCCGGAATTTTTTTCTCTATATCCTGAATTTTTTCAATTCTGAAATAGTCTATCCCATATGCAGCGGCTATTTTTTCTATATCTGGAAATGACACGCCTGACGCGCTGTCTGTACCAATAAACCTGCCATTAAAAAATTTATTTTGTGTCGCACGGATCGATAAGTAGCCATCATTATTCCATACAAACAACTTCACTGGTAATTTATAATGCACCAATGTCTGAAGCTCTTGTATATTCATTTGAAAACTTCCATCCCCTGTAATTCCCAGCACTTCCCGATTCTTTCTCGCAACACAGACCCCTATTGCTCCCGGCAGTGTGAAACCCATCTCTGCCTGAGCGCCGCTGGCAATATACCGCTGTCTCTTATCACTGGTTTTTATCCCTTGTGCAGGAACATATGCCACAGAACCTGCATCTGCAACCAATGCTGAATCCCCTTTGAAATACTTCGATAACTCTTCTACGAACAGGTACATATTGATTCCCTGAGAATCATCTTCATAATATTCTTTTAAACAAACCGGATATAAATTTTTCCATTCCAGGCATTTTTCCGCCCATTTATTATAATTACACTCCGTACACTCTAACAGCATTTTCTGCAGCACATCTTTTGCGTCTGCCTGGATCACCTGCTCAATATGAACTGTGTTTTTCAAATGCTCATATTGATCAATATCAATCGCAATTACTTTCGCCTCTCTGGCAAAATACTCATATTCCTGTCCCGTACTGCTTACACTCAGCCTGCTGCCAATCGCAATTACCAAATCAGCATTTTGCAAAGCAAAATTAGCAGAGCGCATCCCTTTATTTCCTATCCTTCCAATATTTAGCTCATCCATGGTAGGCATCACATCCATGCCAAGTCTTGAACACACAACAGGAATTCTATGCTTATGTACAAATTCTGAAAATTCCTCCACTGCGCCTGCCAACCGGATTCCATGGCCTGCAACGATAACCGGGCGTTTCGCATGTTTCAGATCATGTATTAGTCCCTCCACTTCTTTGGGATGAATCTTTTTCTTCAATGGTTTTAGTTCTTTTGGATCAAAATGGCGCAGGTTCTCTTCCTCTATCTCCGCTGACTGAATATCCATAGGTATATCAATCCAAACCGGCCCGGGTCTTCCATCCTTTGCCAAATATAACGCCTTTTCCAAATGATATAAAATATCTTCTGTATGTTCAACCATTACAGCATACTTTGTGATTGAACTGACAATCGATATGATATCTGCCTCCTGAACTCCCACCTGACGAATCGGCAGGTTGATATATCCCAACGTTTCCTTACGTTTACACTGCCCTGAAATAAACACACACGGAACATTATCCTGCCATGCGTGGAGCACTCCCGTAACCGCATTTGTACCTCCACACCCGGTTGTCACATATGCGCAGCCAATCCCTTTATATTTTGCGTAAGCAACCGCAGCCATTGCCACAGCCTGCTCATGATGACAGCATATTTTATTTAATTTCCTGTTACATGCAAGACCATCTGTAAGGAACATCACCCCTCCGCCGGAAATCATAAAAACATCTTCTATTCCGCTGTTATAAATATGGTTTGCCACCAAATCACATACTCTCATATTTACCTCCTGCCAAAAAATGTATTTACTTACAACTGTATTTATTTACCGCATCGCTAATTACCTGCGACATATCATCTATCATCTCATCCGTCATTCCCGGATAAACTCCCACCCAAAAAGTATCCCTCATGATCCGATCTGTATTTTCCAGATTGCCAACCACACGGTATCCTCTCTGTTCTTTTCGCATCTGATCAAAACAAGGATGTTTCACCAGATTTCCTGCAAACAGCATACGGGTCTGGATTCCTCTTTCCTCTAAGAAAGAAACCATTTTATTCCGGTCAACGCCCTCCCTGCAGGTAATCAAAAAGCCAAACCAACTGGGAATGGAATTTTCACAAGCCTCCGGGAGAATCAGCCATTCTTCCAAACCTGCAAGATTTGATTTCAGCCGTTCAAAATTATGAATCCGCCTTTTCACAAATCCCGGAAATTTCTTAAGCTGCGCACATCCGATCGCTGCCTGCATATCGGTAGCTTTTAAATTATATCCAAAATGGGAGTAAACATATTTATGATCATATCCTCTGGGAAGCTCCCCATACTGCCTGTCAAATCTGTGCCCGCACAGATTGTCTTTCCCGGATGGACATACGCAGTCACGCCCCCAGTCGCGGAAAGAACGTATGCATTTATGAAGCAGCGGATGATTCGTATAGACTGCCCCGCCTTCTCCCATCGTCATGTGATGAGGCGGATAAAAAGATGAAGTTCCAATATCTCCGATTGTACCTGTGAATCTCTCTTTGCCATCCAAAATATATTTACTGCCAAGGGCATCGCAGTTATCTTCAATCAGCCATAAATGATGTTTGTCACAAAACGACTTCACTGCGGACAAATCAAAGGGATTCCCCAACGTATGCGCCGCCATCACCACCTTCGTCTTATCTGAAAGAGCCTCTTCCAGCTGCGCAGTATCCAAGTTATATTGAGGAATCGTAACATCAATAAATACTGGGATCACTCCATATTGTATGGCAGGCGCAACAGTTGTTGGAAACCCTGCTGCCACTGTTATCATCTCATCCCCCGGCCGAACCTGCCGTTCTCCCAGCAAGGGCGATGTCAAGGCCATAAACGCATTTAAATTTGCAGATGAGCCGGAATTAACCAGAGAACAATACTGCACTCCGAGATATTCTGCAAAAGATTGTTCAAATTCATCTGTATACTTCCCGGCGGTCAGCCAGAATTCCAACGCTGCGTTCACCAGATTGCACATTTCTTCCTTGTCATACACTCTGGCCGCATAGGGAATTCGATCCCCGGTTTGATAGTTCTTCTTGTTATGATATGTTTTGCAATATTCTGCAACTATATCCAAAACCTCTTTTCTTGCTTCAGGTTCTGTCATACTATTGAATGCCAACATTTACCTGTTCCTCAACCTTTCTATCTGTTTCAGGAGCACTGCTCCCCTTCTGCCATGCCATCTTTTCTTCCGTTCAGTTTTTCCAAACTTTCCAAGGGGCTTGTCCCAGATCCCAAACTTTTTCTAATATGTCTTTTTCCCTCTTATTATCCATACACTGCCAAAACCCTTTATGGGTGTAAGACATCAACTGGCCTTCCGATGCCAACCGTTCAAAAGGCTCTCTTTCAAACACCGTCTGATCACCATCCAAATAGCTGAAAATTTCAGGCTGGAACACCATATATCCAGCATTAATCAATACACCGTCATTTTTATTCTTTTCACGGAAAGACCGAACTGTATTATCTCCGCCGATATCCATAATTCCCTTCTGCTGTTCAATCATAACCGCCGTTAAAGTGGCAATTTTCCCATGTGACTTATGATATTCAGATAATTTGCCTATATCAACATCGCAGACACCGTCTCCATATGTCACCATGAACGGCTCCTCCCCTATATAGGACTGAATCCGTTTAATTCTGCCGCCAGTCATGGTATTCAGCCCGGTATCCACAACGGTTACCTTCCAGGGTTCATAGAAATGATCGTGAATCGTCACATCTCTGCTTCCCTTTGTAAAATCAAATGTCACATCGCTGTTATGTAAAAAATAGTCCGAAAACCAATCTTTTACCATATGCTGCTTATATCCCGCACAAATTACAAAATCATAAAACCCATAATGCGAATAGCATTTCATAATATGCCATAAAATCGGCTTTCCCCCAATTTCAATCATGGGCTTTGGCTTTAACTGGCTTTCTTCACTGAACCGCGTTCCATATCCGCCGGCTAATATAACAACTTTCATGCATATTTCTCCTTGTAAGCTTATCCTATGTTCCTGTTTTCAGCTATTCCATATAGATGATTCTGACCAAAACTCTTTTAATTGCCTGTCCACACATTCACTGACAGATTCTTTGTTCACATAAGCTTTCGTCCACTCCACTGTTTTTTCCACAGCTTTCTCAATATTCCATATTGGGCTCCAGTGAAATCTGCTCTTTATTTTGGAACAATCTAACTTCAAAAATCCCGCCTCATGTGGGCCATCCAGTAATTGGGATTCCCAGGAGATCTCAGACCCCCACTTTTCACAAAATAGCTGCACCAGCTCTCCTGTGGTGATACAATCCTTTTCCTCCGGCCCTACATTATAGCAGCCTGCATATTCCGGATGAATGGCCTGCTGCCATGCCACCATCAAATAAGCGTGCAATGGCTCCAGTACATGCTGATAGGGCCTGATGGAATACGGGTTACGGACAATAATCTTTTCCTGCCTCTGCACGGCCCTCACACAGTCAGGTATAATGCGATCTTTTGAAAAATCTCCTCCTCCAATCACATTGCCGGCGCGCATGGTAGAAACCGCTACTCCCTGTTCTTTGAAAAATGATCGAATATAACTATGTGTTGCCAACTCTGAACAGGATTTGGAATTGGAATAGGGATCGTATCCATCTAACCGATCATTTTCCCGGTAGCCCCATTCCCATTCCTGGTTATCATATACTTTGTCTGTTGTAACATTCACCACAGATCTTACGCTTTCGGACTGCCGTACGCATTCTAACAGGTTTACCGTACCCTGCACATTTATTTCGTAAGTTTCTTTGGGATTGATGTAGGATTCCCGGACAATTGGCTGCGCCGCTAAATGAAACACAATTTCTGGCTTCTCCTGAATGAAAATTTGTTTTAAATGAGTATAGTCCCGTATGTCGCCTATAATAGAACGTCCTCTCTTCTCAAATTCTGCTGAATCCAAAAGGGGAACATGTGTCGGATGTAAGGAATATCCAATCACTTCTGCACCCATACTGCTAAGTATTCTGCTAAGCCAGCTTCCCTTAAAACCAGTATGTCCTGTCACTAATACTCGCTTTCCATGAAAAAACTTCGCATCTTTTGCCATATATTTTCTTACCTTCCAAAATAATCATCCTTTTATTTTTTCTCGAAATTCTAAAAATACTTCATTAATTTTACGCTGAAGATCTTCTCTCTCTTCTGATGTAGTATACCGCTCCAACAAGTCAATGTTTTTTTCAACCCGTCTCTTTGCATCTTCTAAAACTTCTTCCTTAGCAGCATAATTTTCATTAAAATAACCAGGATAATAAATCAGCGCAAGATCCAGCAAATGAAAAAACTTCCAACACCGTTCTATGTATAAAATGCAAAGCATACTGCCAGTAATTCCGCTTTCAATATACAATTTCACAGTATCCACATACTGCCGTTCCCTGGAATCGAGCGTCATGTAAGGTTTTAAGCCTTCATCTTTTTCTCCTTCCCCTTCAAGCCATAGCGGAGGCTGTCCACACTCTAATAAGTCACTGACTAAAGCCAATTTAAAATTCAGTATACAATGTGGATAAAAATCAACCATTATATTTAATGCATGCTGCCGCATATATTCCAAGAGAGCCCTGCAACGAATCATTTCCATGTTATATCCAATTCCAGTCATATAATTTTGGTTTATTCCTGCCAAAATTGCCTTAAAACCATGATATTGTACGTTTTCTTTCTCAAGCGGAGCAAAATTATTCATTCCAATCCCCCCTGTAAAGAAAACTCCGCATTCTTGATTTTTTTTGAATATGTTCAGATAATGCGGCAGATTCTTAACCAACATCATATCCTCATCACTGCTCAAAACAGCATATTTTCCTTTTGCCGCCTCCAATGCTCTGATAACATTCTCTAAAAACCCCCTATTACAATGATTGCGCTGATACCTTACTCTCGTATCACGCATTTGCTGAATCGTCTGATACTCCTCCTTATACAGTTCTGAACCATTATCAGAGATAATAATCTCTATCTCGCTGTCATAATTAGATCGACAAATCTCTTCTACCGCAGACAATGCTTTTCCTCCGCGATTATAACTTGGGATAAGAATAGAAAGAAATACGTTTTCTCTCTTTTGCAATGAATACTTAATCCGTTTTCTATGTATATGATTTAAAATATAATCATACTGCTCATCAGGCGCCAATACTTTTTTAGGCAGATAAAAATCTGAATACTCCTCGAAAAATAATTTCATGGTTTCTGTTTTATCAAAAATTACTGCATTCTTCATATAAAGCTCATGGAACCGAGGCAGCTTAAAAAATGAAGCAAGCCTTGGTGCCTGCTCATTTAATATAATATACACTGTATCCCAGGTTCTTTCTTTCATAAAAGGCAATATCTGCCTGAAGTCCCAATAATCTGCAATCAAAATACTTTCAAAATCAATCTCTTCTGACATAATAGATGTGTCATCCAGTTGGAAAAAACCAATAAATTCTTCTGAAGGACGATGGAATAAATAATATTTTGAATCTGATACAGGAATAAAATCAATTTCTAATTCTTCATAGGGTACCGTTAATAAATTTTCCCTATTTTCCTCATAATTTTTTCTAAATTCTGTTTCATTCGGCATAATAAAACAGGCATATAAGTGATCCAGAATTTCCTTTCGATATACTCCATATGCATATGCTTTTATGAAACTTTCAACAGCCTTTTCATATTGCTGGCTTTCAAAATATGCTGTCGCCGCCTGGTAATAGGCATCTCCTATTTCATTCATATTATCGTTTCCTCCAATTTTTAATCCATTTGCTTTTTCCTATTTATAAAACAACTTTTTCCGTTTCAGTTTCTCCGCAACCTCTAAAATAACATCATCTTCTCCTGCTACCACATTCCGTTTCCCCAGTTCTAAAAATATATCTCTCCCAGAAACATGGTACTCCTGCGCTATTTTTAATACCTTATGTTTTACGGTAGACACCACTCCCGCATAGCCGCTTACAATGCTGATATCATTTACAGGCGTTTTATACTCCCACATCGGCTGCACGATCTTTTCACTTATTTCTAATATTTTGTTTAAATTTACACCAGTCTCAATTCCTTCCTTCTCAAACAATGCAGCCAAAGCTTCCAACTGGCAGTTTCCCGCTCCAGAACCAAATCCCCGTAACGTACCATCCACAATATCCGCACCCGACTGATAAGCCACATAGGACAGTGCAACTGCCATCCCAAAATTATTGTGAGAATGAAATCCTACCGTAATATTCAAGTTAGATGATATATACTCTACCACCTCTCTTACCTGTTCTAATGTAGAGGTTCCTGCAGAATCCATTAAAATAATGCCTTTTGCGCCATAACTTTCAACCTTCCTGGCCTCTTCTAACAGTTTCTCTTTAGATGCCATATGATACATCATCAAAACACCATAACTTTCGATCTCTCTTGATGCCAAATATGAAATGTGAGGTTTGGTTGTATCCGCTTCCGTACAATGGCATGCCACACAAAATATTTTTGCTCCAGCTTCTATCGCTGGAATAATCTGATTTTTAATTGTTCCAAATCCAACTGTAATAAATGCTCCTAAAGAAGTTTTCTTTAGTTCTTCTCCTGCAATTTTCAGCATATCTATTTCATCTAACTTACTTAATCCCATTTGAATAGAAGATGCTCCCAAACCGTTTCCATGGCCAATCATGCATACATAATTTCCGCATCCATCAATCGCCTTGCAATAATCTCTAATCTGTTTTTCTGTCAAATTTTGTTTCACAGCATGGGAACCATCCCGTAACGTAGAGTCAAAAAATAATGGTTTTCTCAAAATTTTACCGCTCCTTAACCAAAACATTATTGTAGTATCTTTCTGCCATTTCTATGGCCGCACAAGTGATAATATCAAGGTTCCCCGCATATTCGGGGAGAAAATCCCCATTCCCGGAAACCTCAACCGTAATTGCCAATATATGATCTATAAATGAAGGTTCCACAATTATTTTATATCCCGGAACATATTTCTTTACCTGCTGCTCTGTCCTTTTTACAACCTCGCATATCGTACTGAGTTCTCCCTGTTCCACTTCAAAATAAATTGTATTTCTCATATTTACCGGAGGTTCATTGGGATTGATAATCATAATAGATTTCGTTTTATTAATACCGGTAAAAGTTTTCATTGCACCAGATGTTGTCTCTATAAATTCATCTATATTCTCTCTGGTGGCTCTGCCTGCTGATTTCGCTGATATGGTTGATACCGTTTCAATATACGACACTCTGCAGCCTGATTGTACAATCGCGTATGCTAACGGGATTGTGGCTTGTCCCCCGCAAGTTATCATATTTACTTCTCTGCACTGCACGCATTCTTCCCCATTGATATATGGAACACATCTTTTCCCGGTCTCAGTAGGCGTTAAATTAATAACATATTTATTCATTCCCTCCAACAATTTAAAATGATTCATATGCGCTTTCGCACTGGTAGCATCAATAATAATATCAATGTTATTTTGATTGCCTGCTAATGCCTCAATTCCATCAACTGAAGTACAAATCCCCAAATCAGAGGCCGTTTTAATATTTAATGAATCTGGATTGTGACCGGCAAAGACAGTGCATTCCAGTGATTTTGTCTTCAAAATTTTCATTAATAAATCTGTTCCTATATTACCTGTTCCGAGTATTCCTATTCTCGCCTTTTTCACAACTAATACCTCAAACTATTATTTTCATATTCTATTTTCTTATCGTTTATCTAATAGGTAATCAAAGATATAAATCAGAAATGCCCGTTTTTTGAATAAAAAAAGAGAAACAGACGCTAATCCATTCCTCTTACCCTCAATGGTATGTCGCCTCCATGCGTTCTGATGATTTCCTATCTTCATTCTATATCGGTAAAACCTAATTAATATCTTAGCAAAATAAAAAAATAACTTCTCCCAGATTTACAGAGCTTCACATTTTTTTCTATTTTTTCCAAAATATCCCCAAAAAGTGTCATATTTCGCCCTTCTCGTTTGTTATTATATGTGTGGCGGGTATTTATATAAGTTTTTTCCGGGGAGCTGGAAAAAACAATGAAGAGCCAGAACAGATTCTCTCACCAGCTCTGGCTCTTCGCTCCTTTTTGCCCCTGCCATCTAAGAAACTGTTAAAGAATAACTACTGTACCTGGCTTGTATAAGTACCCATCTTTGCAAGTTATTTTTTAACAGTTCTTGACAATAATTCCTGACAGGTACTCCCCCACCTCCTGTCAGGATTATTTTACTTTTACAATGTAATTCAGAAGGTTTTATCTTTTAGGCTCAGCTCTCTTCCATGCTGAGAATGCCCTGCATCTCACGCTGTTTCAGCAGATTACGCGATTTATTCTTCACCACGGTATCCATATAAAACCAGACTTTGCCGGGTTCTGAATTGGGCATTCTATCTGCGTTCCGGGCCAGTGATAAAAATGTCTCCTGCACCATATCCTCGGCGTCTTGCGTATTATGCAGGATCATGTATGCTTTATGGTATATCTCATTTCTATGGGTCTGATAAAATTTTGCAAAAACCTCTCTCCCATGCTCTGTTTCCAACAGTGTCAGATATTGTGTCAGCATTATTCCCGTTCCTCTTTCTTTCTCTTTTGTATCCCGTGTGATTGTTCTGGTTGCCAGACGATTTGCAAGCAGATGCTCACTTTTTTCGTTACATTTTTATTTTACACATGATTTTTACGACTTTCAATCCTATATGGGAAAATCCGCAAAATGCGTTTTTTATTTATTATAAACAAGTGAAAATGGCAGTTATTAATTATTCGATGTACCAGATATTGCAGAATGCCCGAAAGCCAGGCTCCATTTAGGACAAAGCAAAACTGCCGGGAAAAAGGTTCGTTCCCGGATATACTGTGACTCTTTCCAACTCGCAGCATTCCATGACAGACAACCTTTCTTTCCCGGCAGCTTCACGCCTATTTCTTGCTTCGTTTCTTCCTGTTTTTCGTTCCCTGACTCCCTTTTTCATTCCAGAGGCCGTTTTCTTCCAGTATGGACTGCAGTTTGTCCTTGGCGCGCTTGGAAATATGTCTCACATTGTCCGCCGTCAGCTCCAATTCCACTGCAATCTCTTTCGGCTTCATCTGATAATAGTACTGCAGAATCAGCACTTCCCTGTGAGGATGCTTCAGCCTTTTCAGCAAACCGGCCACTGCCTCATGAACTTCAAATTCTTCCATCAGTATATCAGGGCCTTTTTCCATGATTTCATCCTGCATCCAGGTCTCGTCCAGGCCGGGCGTTTCCTGTATTTTCCGCCGTTTCAGCAGATTCAGCGACCGGTTTTTCACGATGGTCTCCATATAGAACCAGACCTTGTGAGGTTTCTCGTTAATCACTTTATCCACATTCCGAATCAGCGACAAAAACGTCTCCTGCACCATATCCTCCGCATCTTCTGCATTGTGCACGATATTATATGCCTTAAAATACAGCTCTGTGCGGTGCTTCTTATAAATATCCGTGAAAAAATCCTTTTCATGATCCGATTCTAACAGCGCCAGATATTGTAGCAGCATGTTCCCCCTTCATCTTCCTTTCTCTTTTGTAAGTCTGTAATAACCGTGTACTGACAGACAGTACCGTTATGTGATCGCCTGTTACATCTTAAATTTTACACAGGATTTCCATGACTTTCAATCCCATAACGAGAGAATCCGCAAAATGCGTTTTCTGTTCACGATAGAATTTTTTCCTCTTGTATCATGAGAGATTTATTGCTTTTTCCCTCCTGTATCGGGGGAACTTTACTGCTTATCCTTATCATCCTTGTCATTTTTCTCATTCCACAACCCATTTTCTTCCAATATGGACTGCAGCTTTTTCTTAGCTCTCATTGAAATATGCCTGACGTTGTCCGGTGTTGTTTCCATCTCTTCTGCAATTTCCTGAACGCTCAGCTCATGGTAATACTGCAGAGCCAATACCTGCTGATAAGGACGTTTTAATTTTTTCAGGAGTCCGGTCATCGCTTCCTGAAGCTCAAATTCCTCTATCAAATCATCTGGTCCCTTCTCTATCACTTCTCCCTGCATCCACTCTTCATCCAGACCAGGGTCCTCCTGAATCTTCCTTCGCTTCAGAAGGTTAAAAGATTTATTTTTTACTGTAGTATCAATGTAATGCCATATTTTATGGGGTTCATTGTCGATCAATTTATCCACATGCTTAATCAGCGTCAAAAATGATTCATGTACAATGTCTTCTGCATCTGAAGAATCATGCACAATATTATAGGATGTAAAAAACATCGCATTTCTGTGTTCTTTATAAATTTTTGTGAAAAAATCTTTTTGCTTCTCTGTTTTCAGCAGTACTAAATATTGAAACATAATCCCTCCGCTATCCTTCTCCTTTGTATCGTTGCCTGTATCTTACTAGATTTTACACATTGCTTCAGGTATTTTCAATCCCGATACAGGCAATTTTTATTTTAAAATTCCTGGATTCCGAGAATTTCTGCATATGGATCAGGGCAGTACTGTATTTTCATAAATTACATACGGAACAAATCTGCGCGGGTTCCCATTCTGTACAATAAAAGTTCCTTCCCATCCCTGCGGTAAATGAGCAGCCAATCCGAGTCTATGCGGCATTCCCGATATCCTGCATAGTCCCCTGTCAGATTGTGATCTGCATTTTTAGAAGGCAGCATACCCGGTATTCTGAGAACTTCAATAATCTGCTGCAATATAGTCATTTTACACCGCCGTTTTACGCGTCTCCTGAAATCCTGCTTAAATTTCGAGGAATATCTAACATCAAGCATCCATTAATCCTCCATCAATACTGCAAAAAGGTCCTCGGTTGTACCGCTGAATTTATAACCGCCGCCTCTTTCCAGCTCCGCAAATGCCTGACGGGTATCTGCATTGGGGATTTCATCCGGCACCGACGCTCCCTGCAAATAGGAAATCACATAGGGTAAACGGCTTTCCGGTATTCTGTCGATCAATTTTTTTGCCAGTTCTCTGTTGTTCATAATACCCCCCATCAGACGCAGACAGCAGTTAAAACCCCTCTGCCGGATATTCTCCGGAAAAGGGGTTGCTTTTATTTCTTACTGTCCATAAACTGGGCATCAATATAATTTAGTTTTGCCATATTCTTATAGTACTGATTCGCCGCAGCAGAAGTGTTCTTTCTGCTTCTGACTTTCCTACGCTCCTGAGCGAAACGGGATTCCACCAATCTGCGGTTACGAATTTCTGCACTTTGTATGCTTACAGACTTCTCCGTTATTTCTGTAATCAGCTGCTTCATAAGCTGAATCTCTTCCTTATGTTTCTGCTTCTCTGTCTCAATTGCAGTTTTCACTCTGCCGTACAATTCTTCAAAGCCCTGATCCAGAAAATCAATCTGTTCTACCAGTTCACTTTTGGACTTAACATTTTCCTCAAAGGCATCTGCATCCAGTTCTTCCTGCTCTAATATCTTCTGCTGTTCTTTATTCTTCTCGATAATTCCGTCCAGAATCCTCACTTTTTTCTGAAGGCTCTGAATCATCATATCCAAATAATTATTATCCATACTAATTAGCCTTTGCAATCTTGTTCTGTTCCATAACTTCCTTCCAGGTATCCCGCATGGTACGAAGATGCGTCAGAACTTCTTCGAGAATCTCTTTGTCTTTCTTCAAATTCGCTTCCAACAATCGCTCCATCAGATAGTTATAAACATTTTCAAAATCCTGGGCCACCGGATACTTGTGATCCAACGTTGACAGAAACTCAGCAATAATATTTTCTACCTTGGTTATGTTATTATGGGCTTTCTCGATATCTTTTTCTTCAATAGCGGCAATTGCAATATTGCAGAACTTAATCGCTCCTTCATAAAGCATCAATGTCAGCTCCGCCGGAGAAGCTGTTAAAATCTTGTTCTTCGCATAGGCATCATACCCTCTGTTTGCTATCACCTCATGTCCTCCTTATCAGCCACCTAACAGTGAAGAAAGTGAATTTGTCTGAGATTGCAGTTTTGCTAATGCAGTCTCCATAGCTGAGAATTTCTTATAGTAGTAATCTTCCATGTCCTTCAGTTTATCTTCCCATTTCTTGATGGTCTTGGTGTACTCATCGTACTCACTCTGCATCTGTTTATCATTGTAAACCTTATAAGCGCTGCTTAATGTGGTGCTTCCCATCTTTTCATGCAGATTGTCATACACGCTGGTGGCAAGCTGTGTGAAGAATTCTGCCACTGCATCGGGATCTTCCTCAATCATCTTGCGCAGCTGATCATCATTGGAAGAAGAAACGGAATCATCTGCATCGCCGTCAATATGATATGCATAAGACTCATTCTCTGCAGAATTAAAGTAACCTGCCGTCTTAATTCCAAAAGATGCAAGACTGTAATTCTTGCCGTTTATTTCAAAAACCTTCGACATATGAGAAGACATTCCGCTCATAACAGAACGCAGGGTATCATCCCTTCTCAAAATGGAATCTTTAATCTTAGTCTCCCATTTCTCCACTTCCTTATCGGACATGGCATCCTTCTCATCATCGGTCAGCGGTTCGTATCCCTTAGCTGTAGGCGCATTGTATCCTTTCTCCATGGCATTCATGACTTCGTTGTATTCCTTCAGGAAGTCCTTTATCATGTTGTAAATGCCGTCTACATCTGTGGAAGTGCTGATGGTCATCTCTTCGCTGACACCGGTTGCTGTAATATTCAGTCCATTGATGGAGAACTTATTGCTCTCTCCGGTAAATACTGCGCCGTTCAGAACGATTTCCGCATTTTCAGCCGCATCTTTGATGGCAAACTTCGCATCCTTATCCGGAGTCACGTTCGCCTCTTTAAAGTTCGCCTCTGTTGCCAGTCCCAGACTGTTCAGCATATTTAAAGACGCCTGATCTTCTGCCACAAAATTAAAGTCATGGCTTGTGCCAGTCTCTGAAGAGGACAGGAAAAATCTCTGTTGACTTGTGTCAAAACTAGCGGTAATTCCCTGTTCGTTTAACGCCTTGGTAAAATCTTTTACCGTCATGCTGTCTGTTACTTCTACGGTCTTAGTCTCATTGCCCACCTTCAGCTTCAGAGTGCCGCTCTTTATGCCTAATTTAGATAATTGCGTATTGTTTTCAATCTTCTCGCCGTCAGAAGCCTTCAATTCCTGTCCGGTGAGATAACCTGCCCTGGCAAGCTTATTCACTTTCAAAGTCTGAGTTCCATTCATTACGCTGGAAGATGCAGAAACGGTTGCTTTGGTGCTGTCAGAAACCGTTGTGATCTTCTTATTGGTAAAGTTACCAATACGGCGCATATTGGATAAGGATTTACTGTAGAAATTGTAAATCTTCGTATTCATCTCTTTCCATGCGTCCTGCTTCCAGGAAAGCTTGGTCTGTGCCTTTGTATATTTATCCTGTTTCGTACGGTATGCTGAAACCAGTTCCTGTACGATGGAATCTGTATCAAGACCTGAATTCAGTCCGGAAATCCTAATTGCCATTGCGCTTCCTCCTATCCCCGTTCATCAATCATGATGCCGGCCAATTCCCATACTTTTGCTATCATATCCAGTGTTTCCTCTGGCGGGAACTCACGGATTACTTCTTTGGTTCCCTTATCTACTACCTTAATGGTCACCCGGTTGGTTGCATCATGAATCCCGAAAATCACTTCGGAACTCTTCGCCTTCCGGTTTATTTCTTCCACTGCACGCTTCATGCCGTTCTTTTTCTTCATTTCATTGGAGTCCACCGGGTTCTGCTTCTCTTCTTCCGAGATCAACGGACTGTCTGAGATTGCCGGCCTTGGCGCTGCCTTCTCTGTCTTGGGCGCTGCAGAACTTATCACGGGCTCCTGCTTTACCGCTGTTTCCAGCTTTACAGCCACCTCCGACCCACTTCCCTGATAAGGCGCGGATGGTGTATTTACCTTTCGAACTTCCATAATATCACCTCCATGTGAAACCTGACCGATTTTTTCTTCTATATATATCGGCCATCTGGCGGAAAAAATTAAGAACCATCATTTATATTATAAAATTTCCTTCAGAGCCGCAAGGCTTTCTGCCGATGATGCAGCCTCGTTTTCTTTCTGAATCTGAAGATATACTTCTTTTCGGTATACAGGAACCTCTTTGGGTGCGCTGATGCCGACTTTTACCTGATCTCCCCGCAGCTCCAGAATACTGATTTCGATGTCATTATTTAAAATGATGGATTCTCCTTTTTTTCTGGTTAATGCCAGCATTCTTATTCACCCGCCTTTTCTTTTTTTGCCTGTAAAATCTCGTAGATTGCAAATTTCACCGGAAAGTCATCTTCCACAATCACCTGATGCGCTTTCCGTTCCTCTGAATTAATTACTATGGGCGCTTTCAAGTTCACACTCAGCTTTGTGATATCTTCTGTTGCTGTAACTGTTACCAGAACGTAGGTATTTTCCTCCGTAAGATTCCCCAAATGCTTTAACACTTCATCCTCTACCTGGGGATTATAATCTTCTTTTACTAACAGGGGGTCCATCACCGGCAGGGCAAAGGCCGGTTCATCCAGAGACTGGAGCCAGGAAATGCCTTTCCTGGTTCCATCCTCTCCCTCATCATATACAAGTATAAATTTCTGGCAGTCGGGAAAACCGATAATTCCTTTTTCAAAGAAAATAACCTTCTCCTCGTCCACCTCTATTTCTCCAAATAATCTGGTTTCTAACTCCATGCCGTCCCTCCTTACAGATAATTCAGCAAAGTCTGTCCGTTTGCCTTGGCAGATGCCTGCAGGGACGCCTGATATGCATTATATGCCGCCGTATATTCAATGATAATATCAGACAATTCCATATCTTCATTTCTGGACTTTAACTGCTCGAAGGTGGTCTGCTGATTGGACATTCTGTTCTCTGTCAGTTTCAGACGGTTTTCACGGCTTCCCAAATCCGTTTTGGCAAGTTTTACCCGATCCATGTGCCCCTGGAATTTGGTAATGCCGCCGGCAAAAAGCTTCTGCATATTGTCATCTGCATAAACAGCTTCTTTCTCAGCCGCTTCTATCCATTCTTTCAGTTTCTCCTGAGAAGCTTCGTCAGAATACTGCTGTTCCTTCTGCATTGCCTTCAGCTTCTCTACCTTATCATGGGCTGCAATGGAAGCCTGAACTGCGTTGGTAATATCGTCCACATCGCGGCCTATGCTGGCATCCAGTACGTTGCTGGCCTGGGTATTCACCGTTAACTGCTGATTAAAGGCAACTGTGAATTTGATTTCCTGATTTTCTTTTACATAGGTCAGCGTGTTGTTGGGATCAGTAATGTTTTGGCAGTCAAAATAATGCTCGGGTCTTACTTCGCCTTCAGCGAAGCCTTGCTTCTGGTAGGTGATGCTGAGCTGCATTTTTTCGCTGCTGATGTGGTTGGCAACCTCTTTTCCAAATATAAGCTCTCCAGTTTCCTTGAAAAATAAAACCTGATCATCTCCTACTTTGCAGCCTTCAGCCACCCACTGATCATAAGATTTATCAGTTGTTACTCCCGCCGTTCTGTTACCATTATCATATTCCAGTCCATCCAAACTCTGGAGTTTGCCATTTGCATCCACATATTTTATATCACCTTTATTGATATCCCCAAGCCCTTCATAAGACAACTGAATCCTCTTAAGTACATGCTCTTCAGGCATATCCCCAACTGCCACGCCCGCCTGCACTTCATCCACTGTATTCGGCACTGTCACAAGATTGCTGTAATACCGTTTCTCCTCCATATCCTCAAAGGAAATAGGCTCCGTGATCTCGTATTTAATGTCCTTATCTTCTTTCAGGAATGTAAGCTGACTATTGGTCTTAAATCCGGTAAACACAGTTCTGCCGGCACAATCTGTATTGCCTTCCGCATACACCTGCTCCCGCAGAGAACGGAGATCCTTCAGAATCGCTGCACGGTCCTCCTGTGTCTTAACATCTGTGGACGCATCCACACATTTGGTATAAATATCCCTCAGAATATCCTCCATATTCTTCAGAGCGCCTTCTGTTACCTCGAACCAAGATTGGGCGTCCGGAATATTTCTCTCATAATACTGGTTCAGCTCGCTCAAATTGCTTCTGAGGCGAAGGGCGCGGATTGCAATAATTGGGTCATCCGACGGGCGGATAATCTTCTTCTGTGTTGTCATCTGTGTATTCAGCGTATCAACATTCACTTTATTATTGTTCATATTCTTCATACTGTTTCTGCTGATCATGCTGTTGGTTACTCTCATCATGGCTGAGCCTCCTTCTATACGCCGGTTTCCAGAATCAGACGGTCATACATTTCTGTCATAGTCTGTATCATTCTGGAGGCCAGATTATATGCATTCTGAAACTTCAACATATCAAGGGCTTCTTCATCCTCGTCTACGCCGGAAATTGACATTCGTTTCTGAATAATTGTTTCATTAATGTTCGTATAACTTTCCAGAAAATGCTTTGATTTCTGTGTATCTACCGTATTATCACTGATCAGACACGCCAAAAACTGGTCAGCGCCCACTCCCCGGAACATAGTTACTTCACTTTTCAGTGTAAGCATTTTCTCCACAATATCCTGACTGGCCACATCATCTTCCAAATCGCTCTGATACATAGTCACCAGCAGCCGGGGGTCCAGTTCCAAATCTTTATCCACTTTCACGCTGGACGCTGTCAGCAGATAATAATAATTGCCTGTGGAAGTCATAGTGTCATCCATATCCTGCATTCCATGGTAACCGTCAAAATTATATTCCGTTCCGTCTGTAGGATCTTTCGCCACAAAGAAGGATTTGCCGGCTTCTCCATTTAAATCTACCCCTGACTTGTGTATCAGGTTAAACTGCTTTGCAAATTCCCTGATAAAATTATTTGCCTGGGCCTGATAATAGGGGATTCCCATGGCATCAATATCGCTTCCTACCATCCCGCTCCGGTTCTTTAACGCATTCTCTTCTTCCACAGAAAGGGTTGTCTTCAGCTGGAATTCATAGGTCTGAGTTTTGGCATCGTAAGTGAATCCGGAATACGCAAAATTCTTATTTCCCAATGTAATCACACCCTCAGAAGGCATGGTCATTCCATTAATTGAGGTAATACTGGGATTCTTAATACTTACAATGCTTCCGCCGTTTCCTGGCTTGAAAGAATCAATCCTTCCCTGAAAAGCTTCGTTATTGTTGCCGTCACGGATATCAAACAGCGCTTTCAGCCTTCCGGTGCAGTTGCTCCCGGATGCATTGAATTCCATTCCGGTATGGCTCCATCGAATTTCATACAGCCCTTCTGCGTCGGACTGGTTTACTTTATAATCCCTTGCCTGGCATTCCAGTGTATTGTATTCAAAATTCTCAACCAATGTCTGCCCGTTGATTTTCAGCACATAATTGGTTGCCCCTGTATACACATCCGGATAATTGCTATTGGCTACCGGAGACTCGATTACTTCTACCGGCACAAGCTCTGAAAGCTGATCCACCAGCAATGCCCGCTGATCCCTCAGCTCATTGGCGTTGGTTCCCTGAAGTTCGATTACATTAATCTGCTTATTCAGCAAAGCAATCTTCTGGCCGATGGAATTAATATTAGCCACCTGGGCGGCAATTTCCTGATTAAAATCCTCCTGAACTCTGGTAAGCCCCACGCTCATGCTGTTAAAAAAATTAACGAAATTCTGCGATTTGCTGATAAATGCTTTTCTGGCGTCCAGGATCTCCGGCGTCTTTTTCAAATCTTCCAAAGCGCCAAACATTTCATTTAAAATTGTTGTAAAACCTTTCGACGAATCATCATCCAGTAAATAGTCTTCAATCTGCTGCATTCCATATAATTTCGTATCATACATGCCGACTCTGGCATTGTTTTCCCAATATTTCACATCGTAATAAAAATCACGTTTCTGTATAATCTCCGTAGTGGTAACGCCGCTGCCCGCCATCCCGTAACGCTGATTGGTACGGAGGGCCTCTGCTGCCACCCGGACAGCCTCCTGCCTGGTATAGCCCTTGGTATTCACATTGGAGATATTATTAGCAACTGTATTTGTGGCCGCATGAAAAGAATTTAATGCGGAACCCGCTATCGTTAATCCAAAAAATGTTGATGGCATAGTCTCCTCCTGTTATAACTGCGTTACAAGATGCTCCAGCATCTCAGAAATCACATTGATAAACCGGCTGGCTGCATTATACGCGCTCTGGTACTTAATCATGTTCTGCAATTCCTCATCGGAAGATACGCCGAACACCTGCTGTCTGCTGTTCTCAATGCTGGCCACTTCTCCGCTCAGGTCTGTGGCAAGTCCTCCGAACACGTCTCCTTTGGCGCCAATGCCGTTTATCATCCTCTGATAGTACTCTTTGAAAGAACATGGATTGGTATCGTTGGCATTCACAGTATATTTCTTCTCATCCCAAAGATTAACCAACTTATGGGCCAATCCCCAGTCCGGATCTCCGTTTTTGTCCAAATGAGGCAGCCCCGATTCAATTTCCAATAAGTCAGGATTCACAGTAACGCCCTGGGTGGTATACATTTTAGAGGTGTCCTGAGGATCTTCCTCATTATACACATAGTAAATCTTCCCTGTTCCCTGTTCCGCTACTGCAGTATAACGATCGCAGCCCCGTCTGGTAAACAGCTCCCGGCCCGGCTTCTCGCCATCCTGGCCAAGGCAGGCATTCTCTTCATCCCATACCCGGACATTCGTATAGGGCGTTCCGTCTGCTCCAACAAAACTGGCCGTAGTAGTGGGGCTGAATACATCATTGATGGCTGTTATAATTTCATGAACCATCTGATCCAATTCCGCCTCAGCAGAAACCATCACAGACATTCCTGCCCCATTGTTATATTTATCTGCCGAAACGCCGGTAACATCCCGGTAATTGCCGATTTTCTCACCTCTTGTAAGCACCAGCGCCTTTAACTGCCCGATATCTGTGTTCAGTTCCGGAGAAATATCTATACTGTAATCAAACACAGGCGTATACTTTTCCCGGGGCATATCTGACAGCTGCGGCCACACCGGTGTCACAAAACCGGTCAGTTCATCTGTAACTGATCCCACCTCAAATACGTGCACTTCATCCAGAAATTCTACATTTTCCAATCTTACACGCACTGCGCCGTTGACATCCTCCCGAACCTCTATCTTAGCCAGCGCAGATAATTCATCCAATGCATTGTCTCTCTCATCCCGCAGCGTCATGGCTGTTTCCACACCGCCGGATTCAATCCGCATAATCTCCTGGTTCAGTTCCTGAATGGTATGCCCCAGTTCATTGATACGGTCAATGCCTTCCCGAATCTTGATATTGATTCTCTTCTGGTATTCCTTCATATTCTGATAAATACCCTGGGAACGCTCAATAAATAATGTTGCCTTCTGAACCACCAGATTCTGATTCACCTCTGTGTTAGGCCCCTTTGAGAATTCCTCAAAGGAATCCCAGAAATCTTCCAGTATATTCTGATACTGCATTCCTTCTAATTCCTGGAAAATATCCTCCACATCCTGCACCGCCAGATAATTTGCCTCATAAAATGCCTGGCGTCCATTCTCCCTGCGGTAATATTTATCCAGAAACATGTCTCTGGTATGTACCACATCGGCAATGGCAAGGCCAAGCCCCGCCTGCTGCTTGCTGATGGCTGAATTCTTAAATGTTACATAGCTTCTGTCTGCAAACAGCACCTGCTGCCTTACATAGCCTTTGGTGTCCGCATTTGCCAGGTTATTCGCCGTCGTATTCAGGGCATTCTGACTGTTCTGCAGCCCGGATGCCCCAATATACAGACTTCCCATTCCATTTGCCATAACTTGCTTTCTCCTTCTATTTCCGCGTCCCTGCTATGAATTTCTATCCCTAATCTGTTTTCGTTTTCATCTGCGGTGAATTGATTGCCTGCGCTTTTTGCAATTCTTTACTGCTTCGCATCAAATCCGCTGCTTCCCAGCAAATCACCTGTATTATTTGCCCGCTTGTCATAGTTGGCAGTAACCGGCGCCTGTCTCATACTTTTAAACAATGTAAGGTCAAACTCTGCCATCTCGATTGCCTGCTGCAACAATACCTCATTCTGATTATTAATCTCAGCCATTTGTTCTAATGTGGTGTGCAGCTTCTCTTTTAACTCCCGAAGCTGCTGCTGTTCTTTTGGCTGTTTATTTAAAAAGGCTATCATATTAGTAACCGTCAGTTCCTCTGGCTTCTTACTAAGTACGATAGACATATCATTGACAACTTCTTCTCTTTTTTTCTCCAGATTCTTCAGAATACTTGTGATATCCTGCTCCCTGCTGGTAATCTCCTCAAGAGCGGGGATATTTCCGTCAATAATGATCTGTCTCTTCTCCCGGGACAATTCTGTAAGGCGTTCATATTCCCCGTTCTCTTTCTCTAATACATCCATAAAATCTTCCATTAAACTGGCCACGTGAAAACCTCATTTCTAAAAATATGCTTCATATTTTTCTATCAGTTTCGCTGCAAAGTCTCCTGTTTCCACTTTATAATTCCCGGATGCAATACTGCTTTTTAAGGCGGCAACCTTATCATTCCTGATATCAGACGCTTCTGCTACTGCCTGTTTCGCAACCTGGTAGTCTCTGCCGGCTCTGGAAATCTGCACTTCATCCTTCTTACCGGCGCTCCCGCTGCCTTTAGTCCTGGAAGCTTTGCTGGTATTGTACACCTGACTGATTTGACTATATGCTTCTATACGCATAAAGGCATCTCCTTTCTTCTCTGCATCTTGCAGTTTATATTCACAGTGTTAACTGTTTCCTGATTTGTTATCTATTTTATTTATCGGTTGTTTAAAAAGAAACTTTAGGAAATATTGGGAAAGTATAATCATAAATAAACGACACAACTTCCCCACCCGGTAATTTACCTTCAAAAATTACTTTCCGAATGTTCTGTAAGCGCTCTTTTTCAAAAAAGGTACTGCAAAACCTGCTCGTTCTGCAGGTATTGCAGTACCTTTTCTCATTATCTATTCCGCATCCGCGCTTTTCTTCTTCCTGCTGACTACCAGATAGCCTCCGGCAAAGAACACTCCAAGACAAAGTACATATCTTGCGTCAAATGCAACTCCTGTTTTGGGAGTTCCGCTTCCTACCTGTGCCGTCCCCATGTTTCTGGAAACAGATGTCCGGGAACCGGCGCTGGTGCCTCCGCCGCTGCCGGTCTGTGTAGTGCTTCCGCCGTTACTTCCGCCTCCGGCAGCTCCCGGAGATGGCTTCGGGGTAGCGGAGGGTTTATCCGTAGGCTTCGGGGTCTGAGACGGCTTATCGGTTGGTTCCGGAGTCGGTGTAGGCGTCTCTGTGGGCTCTGCTCCAACTGTACCGATACTCTCAAAAATATATCCGTTTTCATCTGCAAACTTCTCTGCCTGGGAACCTGTGTATCCGCGGATCACATCCGGCGTCCAGGAGGACTGAGAACCAATGGATGTGGTATTGGGCAGAATCGTTACCGCCTTAATTCCGCTGCCGGTAAATGCATCCACCTCAATGGTGGTTACTGATGCCGGTACATCCAGGCTGTATACATAAGGGCAATCACTGAATGCCGAAGAAGCTATGGACGTCATACTGTCCGGCAATGTCAGAGAGGACTTCCCAATGGGGCAATACAACAGCTGAGTCAGACTGGTGTCATACACGGCACCGTCTGAAGAAGCATAACTTCCGTTCCCGCTCTCCACATTCACTTCCGCCAGATTACTGCAGCCGTCAAAAGCGCTGAAATCTATGGAAGAAACTGAAGCCGGAATGCTGATGCTTCCGATTCCGCTGCAGTTCCCAAATGCCTGAGAACCGATACTTCCCACAGAACCCGGAATATTGATACTTCCAAGGCTGCTGCAGCCGTATAATGTCAATTCTGGAATAGAGGACATTCCGCCGGAAAGACTAACAGAAGTCAGACCGCTGCATCCTGCCAGAACTCCGCTTCCCATAGAAGATACTGAATCTGGAATGTTAATCTCAGAAAGTCCCACACAGTTATTAAAAGCGCTGCTTCCAATCTCCGTCACAGAACCCGGAATACTGATACTTCCAAGGCTTCCGCAGCCGTTAAACGCCTGTGCGCCGATGGAAGTCACCCCATCCGGAATATTTACCGTGCCAAGGCTGCTGCAGCCGTCAAAGGTCTCTGAGCCGATGGAAGTCAGTCCCGCCGGCAATTCCACATATCCAAGGGAGGAGCATCCATAGAAAGCCCCGCTTCCAAGACTTGCAGCCCCGCCGAATACTGCGTTGGTCAAACCTGTGCATCCGGAAAAAGCATAACTTCCCACACTGGTAACGTTGGCCGGAATTGTCACACTGGAAATGCTTGTATTTCCGGCAAAAGCATAGTCTGCAATGGCTGTTGCAGAAGCCGGGATACTGACATCTCCGCCTGGTCCGTTATAGCCGGTAATCGTACTTCCTTCCATAATAAACGCACTGACATCTTCCTCCGCCATAGCCGGCAGCGCCGGGGACAGCGCGAAGGTTAAGGCCAGTATCAATATTACATTGAAACATTTGCCAAATAATTTCCTCATTCTCTTGTCCTCCTTGAAACTGGTATCTGCGCCGTTACGGCGAGCACTTCTTTGCCAGTAAAACTAACCTTCCATCTTCTGTATAATTATTGCAGGTTGAAAGTGTCAACAATTTATCTCCATACGAGGCATTCAAATCCCCGTCCATTATATTCATTTTCTTCATATTTTCCAGAAAACTGCTGAAGTTTTCTTCGCTTCCTGCATTGATAAAATCATAATAACGGAATCCCTTTTCTTCCTCGGCAGGCACTTTTGCCAGACAAACCGCTATGATTTCATACTGCGCCTTCTCGTAAATCGTATTGAACTGGATCATCTTATGTTCCTGGAAGAATGCCGGATCAAGATAGTTCTTTAATTCTCCGAACATCAGACCGCTCTTCATATTATGTCCATATACAATCAGGTTGTCGTCCTGCTGTTCATAATCATTCCTGGAATCTAAAAAGATAGATCCATTGATATCTTCTTCCCCATCGTAGTTATGGGTCAGATAAAAATCACTGCTTTCCGGTACAGCCTGCATCACCGGATAGTCAATTCCTGTTCCTGGTATGCTGAGCCACCCGCAAAAATCTGA
Organism: Petralouisia sp.; assembly: GCF_056822245.1. Taxonomy (NCBI): domain Bacteria; kingdom Bacillati; phylum Bacillota; class Clostridia; order Lachnospirales; family Lachnospiraceae; genus Petralouisia; species Petralouisia sp. Next base: position 52,243 of record NZ_JBQIOP010000021.1, read on the forward strand.
ATTCTGCTGATGCAGCTGCTGGTATTCCCGCAAAACCGCCGGCCCTTCCGGCTTCTCTACGGTTTCCTGCGCCAGTTCTGCACCGTATACATTATTGTCTACTGTCCCCGACTGGGCCAGAACAGGCTCTTCTTCCTCTTCTCCGTTCAATGTTTCCAGGAATCGGGCGGAGAGCCAGTCTGACGCAGCGGAAATCTCCTGTTCATCCTTAATTCTTTCCAGTTCTCTGGTCTTTTGCTGATCGTGAAACTCACTGCCCAGAAATACCAGAAAGCATACTACTGCGCCTGTCATGCAGATGGCGCCGACCACCTGGCCAGGCGACAGGCCCTTTATCTTACGGGCCACCCGGTCAGTGAAGGTGGTTCTGGAAACGACCTTATAATCTTCTGCCACCATATCCGAGAGGTAAAGGAGATAATCATCTCCAATCGCACTTTTAAATATGATCTTTCCCTCTCGAATCAGTGAATAAAGCTTTTGGGCCACTCCAGTTTCATTGATATCCATTTTCTTGGAAATGTATCTGATTTTCTCTATGTCATCTAAAGCTTCCTGATATTTCTCATAGGAATCAAACTGAAATTTTCCAATGCAATATACTCTGCCCATGATATCAACTCCCATCCTTCCCTGCTTATTCTTTCAGCGATTCTTCGCTTATTTCTTTGCCTTTACTGACTTCACAGCGGAATAACTGCTGTAATAATTCTTTTTGTTGATCTTCTTGCATACGCGGATCTTGTAGTAATACTTCTTGCCGCCTGTTGCTTTCTTATCAGTATACGAGGTTTTCTTGGTTGTTGCAAGCTTTTTATATTTTCCTTTCTTGCTGGTGCTTCGGTAAACCTGATACTGAGTCGCTCCTTTGACCTTCTTCCACTTCACGGTCACCTGTTTCTTCTTTGTAGATTTCAGGCTGCTGATCTTAGTGGAATTAGGCGCTGTCACTGCTTTCACGCTTGTAAACGGCCCATAATAATATTGTCCGTCCTTGTTGACATAGGCTCTTACCCGGAATGTCTGTGAGGTTCCTGCGCTTAATTTGGAAACAGTTCCCTTGGTAGTTGTTGGTTTATTAACTCTTGCTGCCCGTCTGTTCTTGGAATTGTAAATCTCATATCCGCTGACCACGTCATTCTTCGTCCAGGAAATGGTGACGCTCTTATTGGTATACTTGGAAACCTTCACACCGGTAACCTCAGGAACTTTAATGCTGTAATTTATGGTCTGGGTTCCGGTATAATTTCCTTCTCCCTTAACAATCACGCTTGCCATTCCAGGCGTTGCACTGTTGACATATACTACGCTGTAATCCTTGCCGCTCTGCAGTGTGGTGCTGCCGCTGGTGACAGTGATTGGCGGATTCTGTTCTTTTCCGTTAAATATCTGATCGCTGACAGGGCTGATCTTTGCTCTTCCCAACTGCTGAGGACTGATCTTAAAGGATGCTGTTGTGCCTCCGGTATACTTGCCCTTGCCTGTAATGGTAATGACTGCGGTTCCTGCATTGATATTTTCAGAATACGCAATGTCATAATCCACTCCGCTGACCAGAAGGTTGCCGTCATCCTCTACTCTGACCGGAGGAGTAATGGCCGCGCCTGTATAGGTGTACACAGATGCAACGCCCCGGACAGAAGTTTCTGCTGACAATTCTCTTGCAATGTCAAATTTCACAACTTTTGTGCCGAAATACCAGTCTTCTGTTCCTGTAATGGTAATAGATGCTGTTCCCCGGTCTACGTTGTTGCTGTATTCCACACGGTAATCTGTTCCTTCCACCATGGCCTTCCCGCCGATGCTTACCTGCGGAACCGGCGTTACGGGACTTCCGGTATATTCCTGAGTAGGAATGGGAGCCACATCTACCAGATTCATATTTCCATGGATACGGAACTTCGTCTCAATGGTGCCTGTGTAATTACCGATACCGGTAATTGTCGCAGTTGCTTCCCCTACCATGGTATTGTTTACAGCAGTTACCCGGTAATCTGTGTTTGGTATTAAGATAACCGGATTGTTGGTTTCTTCTCCTTCCTTCAGAGCCGGCTGGAACTTAAGCTCTACGCCTGGAACAATTGGCCGGCCGCTGTACCATTGAGGCTCAATGCTGCTCAATGTCATAGCGCTGTCTATACTGCCTTCTGAACCGATGCTCTTGGGAGTAATGGTAAACTCTCTCTCCACTGCTCCCATGTCCTCAAAGGCGCCTGTGCCTGTTATAATTACTTTTGCAGTCCCTGCTTTCAGATTGTCAGTATATCTTACCTCATAGTCATTCTCATTCAGCGGGAAAGGCGTCTCTATCTGGGGCGATACCAGGCTTACCTGTACTTCTGGCATAATGGGGCTATTCGTAAATTCCTGTTCCGGAATCTCTTCTATTGTAAGAACTCCGTCAGGCGGAATAATCCGGAATGTCACTTTCTTAGTGCCTGTATAATTACCTTTACCGGCAATATCTACAGTTCCTTCGTCTGCAATCTCTGTCTCTCCTGTCTGACTGCCTTCAACTACCTGATAATCCTTCTCTGGCTCCAGGGCTTTTCCCGTTAATATCCCCGTATCCTTCACCGTAATAATCGGAATAACAGCTCCACCGCTATTGTACATCGCTACAGCAGTTGCCACAATTTCATCCTTTGTTATATCTCTTGGCTTAATGTCAAAATTGATTTTGTGAGTTCCGTCATATCCGCCTTTGCCTGTAAACGTAATCGTCGGTTGAGGCGGCTGTTCTTCCCCTTCTGCCGGAGCTTCCACTTTCATTGGAACATCTACGTTATTCTCATACTCTAAATCGTAATCTGTTCCCGGAACTAACACAACTTTCTTACTGCCATCATTATAAGACACTTCAACTTCCGGCGTCTGCGCTGCTCCATTATAAATTATGCTGTCCTGATCCTTAATCTCATAAGTAAGGGTTTCCATCTGTCTGAGAATAATATTAAACTCGAACCATCGTTCTCCTTTGTAATTCTTCCCGACACCTTCGATAAGAACTTTGGCTACCCCTTTCTCATTAACTGGGCCTATATTATTATCCCATTTTTTAATTCTGTAGTCTCCGCTAATATAAGTTCCGTTGTTATTTTCCCTGACAGGAGCCATTTTCAACTGCGGCTGATATGGGTCATACTTTTTATCCGGATCATCTGCATCTACGTTTTCCATATCTTTTTTATTATTATTATACAGATTAATTTCCGGCTTTTGTTCGTTTCCATTGTAGATATATGCATTCTTATACTCTCCAGACACTATGCTGCCTACAAATTCTATCGCAATTCCAGGATCATTTATGTCTTTTGGCACAATTGTATACTCTTTCTTAATGGAACCTTTGTAATAACCAACACCCTGTACTACAACCGTTGCTTTTGCTCCGTCTTCGGTAACTTCTATATTATTCTGACTGTATTCACTCAAGCCATACTTTTGATAGTTTTTCTCTGTAATAATTACAAAATCCTTATCCTCTCCTTCCTCGAGAATATACGCCTCATCCCGGCTTTCGGCATATATACCTGACATATCTTCAAATATTAAATCCGGATAAGTTGCCACTTTGCCATAAGGAACTTCCTCCTCATAACTTAATTCTATATATCTTCCTGGCGGAACTGGATTCGCATTATCCACCTCTGTGATACTGGCCATAATTTTAAAATGTTTATCATAAGAACCTGCGTAATTGCTTATCTCCGGAGCCTCAATATGAATCTTAGCATCACCAATCTTAACATTGTCTATATACTCAATATTGTAGTCCTGACCTTCTACCAACTCTGTAAAGTTTACACCATCGCCACTCCACTTAATAGCGAGAGCATCATTCTTTTCCGGATTTGCAATTCCTTTGCCTTCTTTTGGAAAAGTAATAAATGTTCTGGTATAATCGCATTCCCACTCTCCTTTATCATTTTCAGTACCTATGTAACCATTAGGATCTGCTATTTGGTCTTTATCCAATATTGTGCCCTTGTCTGCAATTCTGCTATTTGTAATTGGAAATGCTGCCGTGTCAATCTTCTCTTCTAACGGACGAGGCGTTATTTTAAAATTCTGAGAAACTTTTCCGCAATAATTGCCATCATACTTCTGCTGAGCATCCCTTCTAGCCTCCACAGTAAAAATCGGATGCAGCCGTTTTCCACTCATATCAGCATTTTCAAACGTCCAAACATTCAGATTATTCTCAGCCCAGATGCGATAATCATAGTCCCCTGAAGGCTCTGTCTCACCAGTCTGCTTTTCACCATCCAACTGAACCTGTTTGCAGAAAATCGCCGGTTCCGGAGTAATATAGGTTTCATTGTACTCATAGCCTGCTTGCAGATTCTCAATCTTCCACGGATATTCTTCTGAATCATCAGGAGTCTCCGCTGTGTCCGGAATATCCGGAGTGTCTGGAACATCCGAGTCCTCTGGTACAATTAAATCTTCCGGTCGAATTGTAGCCAGATCTCTCTGATAAATCTTAAAGCCTTCCGCCTTTGTTCCATAAGTAGCTCCTGTATACTTCCCTGCCTCATCTTGTTTGGCACTAACAGTCGCTTGCCCAAAGTTATTTCCTTCTGGATCGAGAGCTGATTCTGCTTCTTTTCCTGGATACGGATGTGTTGCGCTTTCATTATTAGTGTAAGCAACTGTATAGGTATCTGCTTCCAACGCTTCGGGTTCCTGTTCTACACCAGCTATTTCCTGTGTATACCACACTGTTACCTCTGGTCTGTTAGCAGCTTCCTCCCCTTCATTTGCCGGGGTAAACGTACAATCTTTTACTTTAACCTCTGTGTGTGTTCCGCCCAAATCCGCCAGTATCTGGAAATCTTCTCTTATTTCGCCATCAAAGTTTCCCATTCCATGAACAACTAATGTTGCGGTACCAGGTTTCGTATTATTTTCATATGTTACGTAGTAATCTTGACCTAACACCAGATCTACCGGAGTTTGCGCTGCATTTTCCATATTAACCGGAGTGAATGTTATCTTCAGCTTACTGGGGTCCCAGATGACATTATCTGTCTTTTCACCATTTTGACCCAATTCCATCATTGCATTTCCCGTATAAGCAGAAGCATATTCATCTGGATATTTTATTTGATCCAGTACAACATAGCCAGCCTCTGTGCCCGTAATGTTTACTCTTGTGTCAGCATCCGGATCTTCTTTAAACACATATGGCGATATCGTATAATCTTTTTCTGTATAACCCTTATAATTGGTATTACCTGTAATGCGGACTTTGTAATCTCCAACTCCAAACAGACTGGCATCACTCGTATCCACTATCTCAGTAGGCGTTTGATCCTCTCCATTACAATCATAATAACTTAAATCATAACCGGTACTCGTTTCTACCGGATTACCTGAATGAGTAATCTCAGGCTCTGGCGTAATGGGGCAGCCTGAATATATATAATCTTCAGTCATATCAATCAGGAAGTTTGCAGCTTCCAAGTCAGCGTCTGTTTTGCCACTTAAATCAAATTCTTTCACATCGAATGTTTCATCTGCAAAGCCTGTAAACATCCATGTATCATCGGTATCCTCTCCGGTGATTCTTGCCGTCGGACTGCTCCCAACTGTTGTGATTCCAGCATCTGTATTGGTCACTGAAAAGTGTTTGCCGATTGTTAATGGTTTCTCCTGCGCATCAGAACCATTACCTACCAAAAATGTAACCTTTACATCCTCAGGTACGATATTCGCATTCGTATATTCCTGAGGTTCAATTACAATTTTTGTCCTTTTATTCGGGCTTGAACCGTTCCAATCACTCAGATCTCCTTTAATTGCAAAATATACATCTTTCTTGCCTTTGTAATTTCCAGTATCAGAAGCAGAAATCGTCATACATGCCTTTCCAATTTCCTGATTTGCAGAATAAGTGACGACTATATCTTCCTCTTTTATATCTGTTTCATTTTCACCGATTATCCTGGTAATCTCTAAATCATAAATACTCAGATCAATCTTATCGCCTGTATATATATAATAATTCTTTTTCCATTCTTTACTTAAAAGATCATAACGTACAGTAGTATCCTTTTCAGATTCAGCAGTTACATGCAAGGTAGACAGATTGCTCAAATCACAAGCTTTTATTACAAACTCTGCTGACAATGTTCCTGTGAAATTCTCTATCCCTGTAATTGTAATCTTGGCTTTGCCGCTAGAAGCGCTGCCGCTGACTTCTATATTATTGGCATAGCCAACTGTATATCCCTCTGCTGGATCTATCTTTTTACCTCCCCTTTTACGGGTAAGTTCAACTGTTGGTGTAATTGGTTCCCCTGTATAAATCTGTTCAGGAATAGAGCTTACGGTTATTTCAGTATCCTTCAACTCCCGCTGCACAATCGTAAATGACCTATCGTAATTTGTATTCTCTCCTTTATAATTACCTATTCCTTTTATATGCATGGTAATCTGGTCATCTGCCACTTTATTATGGTCTGATAAATCACCATTCCTGTCCTTATATTCTATCTTATAATCTACATTTTCCTTTAAAGTATATCCATCCATAGTAACTGTAAATTTGTCTGGAACAACAGCTTCTCCCCAATTATATGGTAATTCATTGGGAACCTCAGAAACAGATACATTTGTTCCGCTGAATATATCCTTTTGCAGAATGTTATAATCTAGCGAAGCAGTACTGTTTTTAAAATTATTCAAACCGGATATATTTACTGCTCCTGGCCCTACACCAGTCATAGGTTTATATCCCGTAATACTGTAATCACTCCCTGGAACCATTGGCACCCTAACATTATTTTTATCCAAATATACAAGCGTTACATTAGGATTAGGTATTCCTGCCGGACTATAAGTAACATCTGTCACTTCTGCTCGCACAGTCGAACCTGCCCCCGTCAAAGGCATAGGATCTACTGTGATTTTTTTATCTTTCGGCTCTCCTCTCAATTTGCCGGTTTTAGTCGGTGTAACAGTAATCCAATACTCTCCGGCATTTTTTCCGGTTTGACTAGTGGTTCCTGCCTTTTTAGAAACCGTATAATCCGTGCCTAGTGCATATTCACTTCCTTTATTTCCCACTCTTATCCAGTTTTGGGGGTTCCTTATTATCTGTTCCAACCATTCTGTAGTCCCGTCAAACATCATTTTAGGATTTTCTATATCATTATTCTCAATGTGAATCATATCCTCTGTCAGTTCTGGAACCGTGATAGTAACAGGGACTTTTATCTCACCTGAATAATATTTATTGTGTGTCCCAGTAGACGCTTTCGTAATCTTTGCCGTCCATTCAATATCGCCACCGCCTTGTGATAATTTACTTTCCCAACCGGTCTCAACCTCTATTTGAATCACTTCTTCAGGAGTATTCCTCAACAAATTTTGAATCTCTGTACTTGCATTTGCATCAAAAAATCCAACATCCGTTAAATTAATTGTTGCTTCCGTTTCGCTGACGAGACTTGCCTTTATACCACTGTTATATGTTATGCCGTCCCTCGTATTATTTTCCGGATTCATATTCCTTCTTATATAAAATCCTACATCCGTTCTATTTGTCTCTAACCCTTTGTATATTCCCGAGATTATCTTAACATTTACTATAACATCACCTACATAGGGCTGATTGCGATTCGGATTATATACTACTTCATAGTCTTTTGGATCTAATTGCTGATTTTCATATGATACTTGTATTTGCGAACCCTTTTTAAGGGTTAATTTCTCTCCGGTATATATTTTATAAAATCCTGTCGAATCATTGCCATATAGTTCTCCGGTCTCACTATCTTTTCCCGCAGTCAATGTAATATTTATCTTATCGGCCATCATTTCTGTAAGGGTAAATTCTTTGATAATACCATCGCTTCCCGTTCGATAATTGCCTATCCCCTTAATAATCGCCTTTCCTTTCGTGTTCGGAAGATAATTATCATCGTAGTCCACAGTATAATCTGTACCTTTTCTTAATTTCCCACCATTTGAAGAAATAGCCGGATCCTTTACAGTACTATCAATTACAGTCACTTCAGGTTCAACATTATCGCCTGTCTGCACCATACAAGGCTCTATCGGTGATATCATACTATCTGTTATCTCTCTTTTTCCAATGCTAAAATAGCCTGTTTGACTTCCCGCATATCCCTTACCTTCAACTGCACGCACTGTTACTGTGGCGTTCTGAGTGCCTGAATTAAGATTTTCACCATATGATTCTATCTCATAAGCTGTATCATCCGTTAATAATTGGCGGTCTCCAACTGCATCAGAATAATACACTTTAAGATTATCTTTTGCTGGCTGCTGCTGTGAACCATCATAGATATATGTTCCCTCTACTTCCACACTGTGTAACTGCAACGGAGCATCTTCTGCATGCACCGTAAACCCGGACAAATCCACCATCCCGGCTATCATACAGACGCTCAGCAACAACGCCATGATCCTCTTCCCAATATCCTTATACATCGCTCATTCCTCCTTGCTTCATCCCACATGCATATTTCGTTCTATCTATATCTATATTATTAATTTTTTTCGGCAATTTTGCCTGTTTCGTTAACCATTTTCACTGTTTTTTCATGATTTCCCTGGATTTTCCTTATAAATGCCGTAAAGAATACGAAGAACCACATCCGGAACAGCTTTATCTTTTGTAGTAGTGGTAGAACCGTAGCCTGACTGTTCCGGATGTAATACTCCGTTTAGAAATTATAACACATATTTCGCAAGAAAGCTATTTTTTTACGAATTTCTTTTATAATTTTTTTAGATTCCCGGAAATTTATGCAGCGTCCTGAAAAATGCAGTACTTTTTGCCTGTATTTTCCATCTTACACTGAAAATCTGCTTTGACAACCAACTGTCTCTATGATACGATAGGGCAAACGAAGTTTCTATTACATTTCTGGCAGACTTTCATCTGCATCACAACGCGGGCTTCCCGCTGAAACCTTGTTTTATTATTTACATCTCCCGCCGGCATTTGTTTTTATCCCGGAAATTTTTCATGCTTTTGCCTGCTGTTATTTTGTGCTATACTACAAGAAAGGAATCTATATGAAAGATACGAAAATCCAATGGCATCCCGGTTTTGTGGCCGCCATGAACCTGGAGCTGCGGGAGGACAGGGAGAACCTGACTTTTCACAAGGAACACAATCTGAACACGAAGCCCCTGTCCATTGACTTGTTAATTATTCAGAAGAACGTCTCTGCTGCCGTCTCCAACGAAATCGGAAAATTGTTCCGGGGACATAACATTATGGAATACAAATCTCCGGGAGACGCTCTGGACATTGACGTCTATTACAAGACCATGGCCTATGCCGCCCTTTATAAATCCGGCGGAAGGACGGTGGATTCCATTAAGGCCCATGATATCACGGTCTCCCTTGTCCGGGATGCCAGGCCCCGGAAATTATTCCGGCATTTCAGAGTCCAGGGGTGTTCCATCACAAAGCCATATGCCGGAATCTACTATATCGAGGGCACCGTCCCCTTCCCCACACAGGTGCTTGTCACCCAGGAATTAGATCCGAACGCTCATGCATGGCTCTGCGCACTTTCCAGGAAAGTGACGGAACCCACTGCCCAACGATTACTGACACTGACGAAAAACCTTACGGAAGCCGGGGACCGGAACTTTGCCGATTCTGTGCTGACGGTCATGCTGAAAGCCAATAAACAGATGATAGAACATTGGAAAGGAGCTGAGAATATGTTTGATATTTTAATGGAGATTATGGAGCCTCAGATAGAGGCGATGCTGAAAGAGGAACGGGAGAAGGCTATTATGATTGGAGAGCAGAGAGGCATTCACATTGGAGAGCAGAATGGTATCCAAATCGGAGAACAAATGGGCATTCATATCGGAGAACAAGCTGGTGAACAGCGGGGCATTCAGACCGGCAAAATACAAGGCGCCATCGACACGCTTCGGGAATTCGGACACCCGGAGTCTGACATTAAAGCCAGAATTATTAAAAAATACAATCTCTCCCCGTCAGAAGCAGAGGACTATTTATCCAGAACTATTGCATCAGAACAGTCTCCCCAGTAAATGCAGCACAAGTGATGATCACTTTTCAAATATCTGCTCCAGCAGATTATTCTCGTAAAGCAGCTCCAAAAAGGGATTTTTCCGGATCTCATTCATCATTTGACTGCCCCATTCGCTCCCCTGGCACAGGGTAATGACCAAAAAGAAAATCCAGACTATTACAAGCCCTTCTAACAGTCCCACGGCCAGACCGCCTGCATGATTGATGGTATCAATTCCCGGCAGCTTTGCAATAATATCCAGAACATGGATCAAAACCCCAAGCAAAATGCTAATCAGAATGAATACCAGAATCCATGCAATTCTTTCCACCACAGCGTCTGCTGCCTGTTCTGCAATCCACTCATAGCCTTTGCTGTTTTCCTGAATCATTTCGTACAGCGGCGTTTGTTTTTTCAGAAATTCTGCAGCATATGGCGTTGCAAAAGATGACAGAATAATTGTTACAAAAACTGCCGCCAGAGAGAATACAACTCTCACCATCCCCCGTATATAGCCGTGCAGCCCAAACCCTCCCACAACTACAAGCACTGTTATTAATAAAATATCCATATTTTCTGCACTCCTGTTTCAGCACGTTCTTTTGTGTCTTTTATCCAGCCTGTTTCAGCATGTACTTTGTATCTTTTCTCCGGCCTATTTCAGCCTTACTTTCTGAGTTTCTTTGTCCAAGAGGAAAACGTAATCTCTGATTTTGCCGGCAGACATAATTTTCCAGATATTTTTCTCGAAATTGGAATGATATTTCTGAACGCCCCGCAAAGTAAATATTGCGCATTCCAGATTATTGCGAAGATAGATCTCATCGTTTTCCAGAAATCCGATTTCTTCATATTCCATCCGAAATTCCTGGGAAAGTACTTCTGCTCCGCGTAAATCATATATTTTCATCTGATAAGTCTGCTCTTTATTCTCATTGTCAAAGACGAATCCATAGTAAGCGTCATTATAAAATATGCTTCGGATTTCTTTTTCCACTTCCATCTCTTTCTTAACTTTTGGTTTCTGGGCGCCTTCAAAAATCACTGTTTTCCTGCTCCCAAAGGCCACCATCACGTCATTTGTCAGAAATTCCACTTTGGGAACCACAACATCAGAATAGGAATACTGTCCTACAATATTGTCAATCTCATTCTGCCCCACTGTGTCAAAATTAAAAAATGTTACAGTGGTTTTCACATTTCCCTCATTTACATCCAGCAGAGAAACCGCCAGTTTCCTGCCGTCATTGGAAATGGCAAGATCCAATGGATAACCGCTGTTTTCTGTATGTACTTCTCCTTCTGCCAGAAAAGTTCCTGATTTATCATAGACCTGAATGTATCCGGTTCCCTCCTGCTCCATCAGGACAGCCACTGTTCCCTGATTTGCCACCTGAATCCGCTGAATGGGCATGGCGGTCTTAATCTCTCCGCAGGGTCCGGAAATATCCATAATATAAATGGTATCTCCTTTTCTGTCAGCGATTACCACATAATTTTCACAGGAATCCGTCATAGGCGACTGCATTTCATAAGTCTGATTCCAGATGGTCTTATTGTCCGCATCCACAAGGGAGGCTCCGTCGCTGCTGTATTTCAGGATATTTCCATGAAAAACGTCAAACTGTGTACCCGGAGAATCTTCCCGTTTCACAGATTTTATAATATCATAATCTGAATATGTTCTGGTCTGCAGGTAGATATAAATTCCTGCAATTGTCAGCAGTGATGCAATCGCCGCAAAAGCCGCCCAGCTTAAGATTTTTCTCCGATGTTTGCGGATTTTTTCGTTCATTCCCTTTACATCTGACTTTACCCCTACATCCGATTTTACCACCCGGTATGCTTTATCTGCCAAAACTACACCTCCGTGTGCAAGCTCGTTTTCTTGAGTCTGTTCCTATCATATCACAATCCGATGCCCGATGCACACCTTTTAGAAAATAAAATAGAAGCACAGTGGGAAAACCGCAGCAGAAAAGACAGCTCGCTACGGCAGCAGCAGTTTCTGGCCGGCATAAATCTTGTCCCCATCTTCAATGCCATTGGCTTCACATACTTTTTTCATCATATCACGGCTATGGTAAATATTAATGCAGATAGAAGCCAGGGTATCTCCCGGCTGAACTGTATAGTAACGGGGCTGTTCTGCAGAAGTCTCCTGGGATTTGTTTTCCTCACCGCCTGAGTTCTCTGCGGCTTCTCCCGGCTGTGGGCTGCCTGCATTTCCCTGAGTTCCTTCCGACTGTCCGCTTCCTGTATTTCCCTGGGCTCCTTCCGGCTGTCCGCTCGCATTCCCCTGAGTTCCTTCCGGCTGTCCGTTTCCTGTATTCCCCTGGGCTCCTTCCGGCTGTGCACCTCCTGCGTTCCCCTGGGTTCCTTCCAGCTGTCCGCTGTCGGGATTTCCTGAAGGTTCTTCGGACTGCGCACCTTTTGTATCCGGAGTTGTTCCCTGGGGCTGTCCGTCCGGGGAAGCTGCTGCCTGATCAGTCTGTGCATTGCCCTGCTCTTTTCCGTCTCCGGCCTGCTGCCCTTCTTCCAAAGGCTTCACCTGGGATTCCACACTTTCCACTACCACGCCGTCCTGATTTTCTGAACGTTTCTGGGCGGATTCCCCGCTTCGCATCACATGAAGCACGTCCTCCACTTCCTGCATCTTCCGGTAATTGTTAATGGTGGTAATCCCCAGCACACAGACTGCCACCAGGAAAAAAGAAGATGCCGTATAGAGAAATCTCCGGTTCTGCCGCTCTACCTGCCTTCCATGTCTGGTAACCATCATGTTCCGATAGGATTCTAAAGCTTCCTCCGCCTGGGTTTTCGGTTCTTCCAAATTGCTTCTGGCAAAAATTTTTTCCTGACTGCCTGTATCTGCTTTCAGCTGACTGCCGCTATCTGCTCTCAGCTCCCTGCGCAATTTCCGGAATTCTTCCAGTTTAAGCTGAGTATTCCTCTGTTCTGAATCACCCGTTTCCCCATGAGGGCTGCCCTGTTTTAAATGATGCATTCCTGCATACAGCCTCTCCGTTCCCGAATCACCCGTTTCTCCATAGGGTCTCTCCTGTTTTGTATCCCCAGGCTCCGCGCCCGGTTTTTTCCGCTTTCCATCGCTGATTTCTGTCTGGGAGTTTCCTGCTTCCAAATCTTGCATTTCTGCCGGTGTGTGTCCGCTTTTTGCTTCGGAAACTTCTGTCTGGGAATGTTCCGTACGGTTCTTTTCTGTCTGGGAATGTTTCGTACGGTTTTCTTCTGTCTGGGAATGTTTCGTACGGTTTTCTTCTGTCTGGGAATGTTCCGTACGGTTTTCTTCTGTCTGGGAATGTTCCGTACGGCTTTCTTCTTCAGCCGCAAGTTCTCCCAATCGCTGCTCCTCGTCTTTTTTATGAATCATATATTCCTGCATGGGAATATTTTTTTCATAATAAATATAATAGCCTTCGCGTTTCTGCAGATAGCCCTGGTCATAGATAAAGAAAATTTCTTCTTCCTCCAACACATCCATCAGCATCAGCACCTTATCCCTGCCGGAAAAATACTTCCGGTGGGCCGCTTCCACCGCCGGGGACAATTCCAATGCCTGTCCTGCTTTTCCCAGAAACCATCCAACAATTTCCCGATCCGGAAAATACTTTTTCTGCTCCCTTTCCAGGTTTTTCCAAAAACTGTCATCCAGGCAGATCTTGTCCCACTGAAAGATCCCGCTGCCGCATTCCAGCGCTCCGTTGACAAAGGTATACCGGATATCCTTCGCCATCCGGCTTTTACCCAAAAACACCGCAGCACAGGATTCTTTCTTCCCTGCAACGGCTTTCAGATAAGTATACACATAATCTTCTATGTAAATTTTATGTCTTCCTCCGGGACTTCCAACCTGACGAATGTTCCTGGGCAGACTTATGTTTCCTTCTTTTTTCTCTTCCTGTAATCCGTCCTTGCAAACAATTTCTATCATGCTTTCACCTCTTTTTTCCACATGGTAGCATATAATGTCTGCAATTTTTGGAAATCCCTGTCATGCCTGCGAAAAATATTTCGACGGAATTCTACAATTCTGTTCTTCCCTCCAGCGCCCTGTACAGTGTCATTTCATCAATATATTCCAAATCGCCGCCTACCGGAACGCCGCTGGCAATTCTGGACACTTTGATTCCCGTGGGCTTTATCAGCTTACTGATATACATGGCCGTAGTCTCTCCCTCCAGACTGGAATTGGTGGCGATAATTACCTCGTCCACCTCTTCCTGAAGGCGCTGCATCAGCTCTTTCAGACGAATGTCCCCGGGGCCAATGCCCAGCATGGGAGAAATTGCCCCATGGAGCACATGATACACTCCTTCGTATTTATTTGTCTTTTCATAAGCCGCCAAATCCCTGGTGTCTTCCACCACCATAATCGTTTTGTGATCCCGGCTTTCATTTCTGCAGATGGGGCACTGTTCTTCATCGGTAAGGGTAAAACATGTTCTGCAGTATCTCACTTTTTTCCTGGATTCTATGATGGCAGAGGAAAGTTCTTCCACCTGCTCCACCGGCATATTCAGAATATGAAAAGCAAGCCGCTGCGCCGACTTGCTTCCAATTCCAGGCAGAGAAGATAACTCCTCAATCAGTTTACTTATCTGACTGCTGTAATAATCCACTTTGCATCCTCCTGTTTAAAATAGGAAATTGCCGCTTTTGCCCTGCAAACATGCAAATACAGCCTCCCTCTTAAAATGGGGAAATTGCCGCTTTTGCCCTGCAAGCCTGCCAATGCGGCTTCCCTCTTAAAATGGGAATCCGCTGCCCATTCCGCCAAGTCCTCCGGTAATTTTGGACATGGACTGCTGAGACGCTTCTTCTATCTGGCGGAGAGCCTCATTGGTGGCCGCCATAATCAAATCCTCCAGCATTTCAATATCGTCGGGATCTACCACTTCTTCTGCAAGCTTTACTCTGGTCACTTCCTTCTTACCGGTAATGGTTACTTCTACTGCTCCGCCGCCTGCAGTGGCCGTAATCTCTTTTTCCTCCAGTTCTTTGGTTGCTTCCTCCATCTGCTTCTGCATTTTCTGAGCCTGCTTCATAAGGTTATTCATATTGCCGGGCATTCCTCCCGGAAATCCGCCGCGCTTTGCCATGGATATTTTCTCCTTTCTATCCTGCTGTTATTCTTCCTCATCTTCGATGGTTATTTCCATATTTATGATTTTCCCAAGATCCACATAAGAAGATTCAAAGGGCTGCCCGGTTTCGTTTAACTGGACTTTGATTTCCACTTCTTTGCCGGTTTTGTCTGCTATGGCCTCTTTCAGCTCCTGAATATGGGCCTGGGAGTTTACAAACGCCTCCGCCACCTCATCTTCCAGTACAATCAACAGCTGACTCCCGCCTGCTAAACTCAGACGCGCCGATTTCAGATAGCTTTTCAATACGCCGGACAAATCTTCAATAATGGAACGCCAGTTTTTCACCGCCTGCTGAACATCCTCCGGTACGGCTTTGGGCAGCTGCTTTTTCGGCTGCGGTTCTTCTGCCGGCCGCTCTTTAGAATGGATTTGGGCAGCGGTTTCTTCCGTTATCCCGGAGACAAATCCCTGCTCCATTTTCTCTTCCAACTGGGCAATCCGTTGGATTAAGGAACTAAAGTCCCGTTCCATCTGGGGTCTGCACAGTTTTATCAGCGCTATTTCTATCATAACGCGTTTCTGCACCGCATACCGTATCTGATTGGACAGTTCCGAAAAAATCCGGATGTAGCGCATGAACTGTTCCCCTTCTGCCATCTGCGCTTCTTCCTTCAGCAGCAAAAGGTTCTCACTGGAAATATCCAACACGTCTTCCATATTATCAGAACTTTGCAGTAAAAGCAAATTTCTCAGATACCAGGTAAAATCTGTCACAAACTGTCCCGGCTCCCGTCCCTGTATCATCAGTTCTTCCAGAAGGGAAATTGCGCCTGTCACGTCCTTTGCCAATATTTTTCTGAGCATCTTTGAAAACAGTTCTGTGTCCACAGCCCCCAGCACTTCCAATACGCGGTCATAGGTCAGTTTTTCCCCCAGATAGAAAGCAATGCACTGATCCAGAAGGCTCAGGGCGTCTCGCATGGAACCGTCCGCTGCCCTGGCAAGATAGCGGATGGCCTTAGGCTCTGCATCCACCTGCTCTATCTTCGTCAGCTCTGTCAAACGTTCTGAAATAGCCTCAATGGTAATTCTGCGGAAATCATACCGCTGACACCTGGAAAGTATGGTTATGGGAATTTTATGGGCTTCCGTTGTAGCCAGAATAAAAATCACATAGGAGGGCGGCTCCTCTAAGGTTTTCAGCAGCGCATTGAAAGCTCCTATGGACAGCATATGAACTTCATCAATAATATAGACTTTATATTTGCCTTCTGCCGGAGAATAAGCCACTTCCTCACGGATTTCGCGGATATTATCCACACCGTTATTAGAAGCGGCGTCTATCTCAATCACATTCATGGAATTGCCTGCGGCAATGGCTTTGCAGGAAGCGCACTGGCCGCAGGGACTTCCCCCGGCGGGATTCTCGCAATTGACTGCCTTAGCAAAGATTTTGGCTATGGTAGTCTTGCCGGTTCCCCTGGTTCCGCAGAACAGATAGGCATGTCCGATCCTGCCTGCCTGAATCTGGTTCTTTAACGTTGTAACAATATGCTCCTGCCCCCGGACATCTTCAAATTCCCGGGGACGGAACTTACGGTATAACGCTGTATATGACATATTTAATCCCCAAAGCTGATGCCGATTAATTTTGCTTCTTTTATAATCTTGGAATTGGGCTCTACCATTTTTAACTTGCCGGCCACATCTTCTAAGGGCACTTTCTTTGTATTTCCATTGACCATGCCCACCATATAGCCGTAATCTTCTTTCAGAATCAGATTTGCCGCTGCCGCTCCCAGTCTGGTGCAGAGCACACGGTCATAAGGACAGGGGCTTCCGCCTCTTTGGGTATGGCCCGGAACAGTCACCCGCACTTCGCTTCCGATCTTTTCTTCAATCCGCGCTGCCACCTCATAGGAAACAGAAGGATATTTCCTGTTTTTCATCTTTTCTTTCAAATCTTTTTTGGACAGCTTGGCGTCTTCTTTGGAGATGGCTCCTTCTGCAACTGCCAGAATCGTAAATCCTTTTCCTGCTTTATTTCTTCCTGCAATGGCAGATACCACTTTGTTGATATCATAAGGAATCTCCGGAAGCAGAATAATGTCGGCCCCGCCTGCAATTCCTGCATACAGTGTCAGCCACCCTACCTTATGGCCCATAACCTCCACGATAAATACGCGGTTATGGGAAGCGGCTGTAGTATGGATACAGTCAATGGCGTCTGTTGCAATATTTATGGCGCTCTGAAATCCAAATGTTACGTCTGTGCCGAAGATATCATTGTCAATAGTTTTAGGAAGATGGATGATATTTAAGCCTTCCTCCCTGAGAAGGTTTGCAGTTTTCTGGGTTCCGTTTCCGCCCAGAATTACCAGGCAGTCCAGACGCAGCTTGTAATACGTCTGCTTCATTGCTTCTACCTTGTCCAGTCCCTTCTCATCCGGCACCCGCATCATCTTAAACGGCTGTCTGGACGTTCCCAGAATCGTGCCGCCCTTTGTAAGAATTCCGGAAAAATCAGAACCGGTGAGCAGACGGTAATTTCCGTATATCAGACCTTTATACCCTTCATAAAAACCGTATACTTCCAAATCTTCTACGTTCTTGCTTAACCCTTTTACCACACCGCGCATTGCCGCATTTAATGCCTGGCAGTCGCCGCCGCTTGTGAGCATTCCAATTCTTTTCATTGTTTCCTCCACATCCTTTACAATCATCTGAATCTTTACTTTGCCTACCAAAATATTATAGATCATAATTTTCCCTATCACAAGATTTTTCTTCCGAATTCCGGTTGCATTTCTGAAAAAATCTGTTATAATTGTATCGTCATGGAGGAGTACCCAAGCGGCTGAAGGGTCTGGCTTCGAACACCAGTAGGTCGGTAGTCCCGGCGCGGGGGTTCAAATCCCCCCTCCTCCGTTCTTAAAAACACCGAAATATCAATTTTTTTTATTTTTATGACAAATTACGTGACAAATTTTATAAATATTGAAATGGGGCTGTCGCTTTAACGAATAAAAATTCGTGAAGAGGCAGCTTCATTTTTCTTGCTTTTATTGCGAAACTGCATATCCTGTTTGAAATCCCCAAAAGAGCCTTCCGTCTGAATGGTCCGGTTCATCCTGTAAACAATGCCTTCATCTGAAAGGATCTGTTCCAAACCTTCCTGTCTGTATTTTAGAAATGTTCTGGCAACCTGAAGTGTTTTCGTCCTTTCTTCCAACGGCGTTTTACAATTATTGCCCTTAATACATTCAGCTTTATAGGGGCATCCGTTGCAGTCCTCGCATTTGTAAATCGTTTTTTCACTTACATAACCTGTTTTGCTTTTGGAATGCCTGATATGGTCTGCCATCAGCCTTTTTCCATTCCGGCAGATATACAGATCCGATTCCGCGTCATACTCCATATTTTCTATTACTATGAAACAGAATCTTGCGGGAGGATAAAAAAGCGCAAACTACCCCTATAACAAGATTTTGCTTCAAAAATTATGATTAAGCTGGCTGTGTCTCCAT